>PLTD01000127.1 GCA_003165335.1 Rhodospirillales bacterium
ACTATGGCGCAGCCGACATCGCGGTCAGCCTGAGGCTGTTGCGCGCCTATAACGACATCGCCTTCGCCGCTCAAAGCAATGAAGTTCGTAGCGCTCTTCTTGATCGGGCTGACAGAGTCATTGCCGGCTGTACGCCACATCTTTCTGAAGACGCCATTAGCAATCTGCGGCGACGGCTCGCGCCACTGGCTGGACCCGTCGGTGATCCGGCCATAGGACATGCTCAGTGAAGCAGCCGTATCAACCATGGGTGGCGTATATCGCTAAACTGTATCTATTTTACACACCTCCAACACCACACGGCGGGACACGACCTCAAACCGGCAGCAGCTCAACCCTGCGCAAATACCGTGTGAATAGATACGCGGTGCGGGCGGCTGCAATCGCTCCTGCCTAACGAGTTGAGTCAGGACCAATCTTAGTTTGCTGAAGTTTTGCTGACGAGGCTCGGTGGCTATTGATCGCGGCGCCTGGATATACTTATTCCCACATGCATGCAGACGATTTGAATTTCACGTTCGGCATTCGCAAGCTCGGTGTTCTCGCCGGTTTCTGCAGTGCCATCACTCTCGAAATGCCGCAATTCAAAACGGACGCAAATCGCTCAGCCGCATTGGTCGCTGTCGCAATCCATCTTGCGGAATATTTCGCTCAGAAATGCGTTTGAGTTGATCCAGGTCAAGGACCGACGGCGGTTTTGTAGCCATTTTACCTTTGGGTCGTCTTTGTCCGAGACAAGGGGCGCGATGAAGAAGCAAGCTCTCACTGCACCCCAAGCTAGACCTGTGTCCGAAGATCTTAATCCTGAGCGCCAGTCGATCGAGTGCAATCGATTGCAGTCGGCGTTGATCTCTTCAATTTCGCATGATCTCAAGACGCCCCTCACAACCATTTTGGGTGTGGCCAAAATGCTTCGTGATACTCCTCGCGCTTTGAGTGCAGGCACTAAAGTCAATCTCCTCACGGACATTATCGAAGAAGCCGAGCGACTTGACCGGTACGTTACCAGTTTGCTCAACATGGCGAAGCTGGAAGCCGGCAGCGCCGCACCAATTTTCTCACTGTATGACATCGATGACATTGTGAGCGCCACCTTAAGGCGGACGGCTAAAATTTTGGCGCACCACCATGTCGAACTAGACCTCGACTCGGATCTGCCAATGGTGAAGCTTGACGGTCCCTTGTTCGAGCAAGTCTTGTTCAATTTGCTGGACAATGCGGCGAAGTATTCTCCGCGGGAGTCGGCCATTCGTATCCGCGCCCGGCGCGACGCAGACGCGGTCTGTCTGCAAGTGCTCGACGAAGGCCCCGGCATTCCAGATGCCGAACTGAATTCCATTTTCGAGAAGTTCTACCGCGTAAATAACGGCAATCAGGCACCGGCCGGTACTGGGCTCGGCTTGACGATCTGCCGCGGTTTCATCGAAGCCATGCACGGAAGCATAACTGCTGCCAATCGGATCGGCCAAAGAGGGGCGGTATTCACGGTCAAAGTGAATTCTAGTCGAGAACCGCCGGATCATGATCCATTGGAGCGGAAACCACTCGCGATGGTGGCTTGACAGATAATCTAACCGTGGACCCTAAGAGCCAACCATGAGGGCCACACAGGGAATGACCGCTTTCGCGATCAGGCGTCCGAATGTCCGTGCCTGCCTTGGGGTCGAGAGCAGATGGCGCTTCCGTGGGTACCAATCGTCAGATGCTCACCAGTAGCCCTATATCAGCCGCCGAAGATCACGGATGATGGATTGGATTTGTGGCCAAGGAAACGCATCGTCGCTGTCCCGCGTTTCTCCCATCCGCAAGACCAACGTGAGTTTCGTGAGAACGCCGGCGAGATTACTGGCAGGGAGAGCAAAAGCGCGGAAAGCCAATTCCTCCCGCCTTTCGAAAGCGAGCGCTTGTTGCTGGTCGGCCACGGCTAATCCGCTTGCTGTGGCTTCCGCATCCCAACGAGCCATTCGGGCGGCAAGCTCGGCATGCAGGCTCCCGCGCAATGCCTCCAGGTTTGGCCTGTCGGAAAGTGTACGGTCGATGTCTTCGTGGGTCGTGACCCAGGTTGGTGCCGTTGACGACGGCAACGAAATCGCCACGCGTGGAAACCCCACGGAGCGAGCAAGAGCAGATTCCAGCTTTCCCCATTCCCGACACCAGCGCCTTGCGTCGGCGTCGGCCTGCCCCCAGTCACGGTACAACGCGGCGATGGGGTCGGCTGCGGAACCGGTTGGGCGGCCACGGAGATTTCGAGCCAAGGGCACTGTCGCCGCACCGGTCAGCAATGCACGACGGGTTACACCAGGCAGACTTGTGGTATCCTCGGACTCAGCCATCGTCCAAGCTCCTGATAGACTATGGATGTGGCTAGGCTGAGAGTGGTGCTAGCGCACGACTGTTAACCGTCCAGCATGAAGACCGGCGCCACAGATAGTAGCATAGTTACTATTTGTAACGCCAAAGATCAAGAGACTTAGTAACGGTGCTACTAATTTATGACGATCAGTCCAACGCAATGTAGAATGGCGCGCGCGGCTCTTCAGCTTGGCATCCGAGAGCTTGCCGCCCTGGCGAAGGTATCGCCGAACACGATCTCTCGACTGGAACGGGGCGAGAGCCTGTTTGAAAGTACGTTGTGTGATATCCAAAGTGCTTTGGAAGCGGCTGGTATTGAATTCATCCCTGAAAATGGCGGCGGCGCGGGGGCGCGGCTAAAACACAAAGGTTGAAGCGAAGCCGGCGCTTACCCGATAAACCGAGCAACCATCACACCGATCAGCAAACCGACGACCAGACCGCTGCCGGCAGCGCCGAGCAGCCAGGTCAGCTGCTTGTCGGCGGTGCGGGCTGAGGCGAACGACGCAGACAGGGCGCGAGTCATTTCGTCGAGTCCTGAGCGCGCGCGGTCGAGCGCTTCCCTGTCGGCTTGACATCCTGATCGTTCCTGGCGGACATAGGCGAGGGCTTGCCGCAACAGTTCCAGACTTGGATGTGCAGGATTGGATCAGGCGCATAGATGCCACCAGTCGATGGACGACATCAGTGCACCGGCGCTTTGATCCTGGGAGCAGCGGGTATATTGGCCGGTCGTAAAGCATCGACCCATTGGCGCGCGAAAGCTGGTCTCGCTCAGTTCGGTGCAGAGTTTTCGGCGGATCGGGTTACGGTCGACGGTAAATATATGACCAGCGCCGGCGTCAGCGCGGGGCTCGATATGGGGCTGAGACTATGCGCCGAGCTTGCCGGGCGCGATATCGCCGAGGCCATTCAACTCAGCATGCAATACGATCCCCAGCCAACCTTCGATGCAGGTGATCCAGCCACTGCCACAGACGACCGACTCAAGTTGATCGAGACCGTCCTGCGGCAGTGAAGTCCGTGCCTCTTACGTTCAAAAGTCAAAATATTTGGAACAGAGCGGGCCCCATCGGGCCATCGACAAACGCTCTAAGACATGGTCGGATAGGGTTATGAACGCGCGCCGCTCGCACACCTCGCTGATTATTACCGCCAACTGTTTGATGGTGGGTTAACGCGCGTTTGATCGTCCGCAACCCGCCTTGGAGGCGGGTTTTTTTAATTGCCTGTCTCCTGGGTATTCGAACAAAGGAGACCGAAATGTCGCACGGCCCCCACCCGCTCGACACCTTTCCAATGAGAAAAATTGTAGTTTTCGGCAATGCTGGCGCCGGAAAATCCAGGCTCACGCGGCAACTGGCTGAGGCTACAGGGCGTCCCCTGTACTGCCTGGATATGCTTGAATTTCGGGCGGGCAGATATTGGCCGGACGAAGCAGGCGGCGGCAAGATTCCGGAGGACGAATATCGGAAGCTTCATGCCGAAATGATTGAACGGGATGAGTGGATCATAGAAGGCTTTGGCAGCGTCTCTTTAACTTGGCAAAGGCTCGCCGCAGCCGACACGCTTGTTTACATAGACCTGCCCCTAACGACGCACTTCAAGTGGGTTACCAGCCGATTTGCCTCGAGTCTCTTCAAGAATCCGCCGGGTTGGCCTGAGAATAGCCCTCTTTGGGGCAGCACATTGCACAGCTACAGGAATGTTTGGCGTTGTCACCGTTGGTTGACGCCGAAGTATAGGCAACTTGTGGCCGAGGCCCGATCTTACAAACGAGTCCATCATCTGAAGTCAGGACGCGGCCTTTCTTCAAGCAATCAAACAGGAGCACCGACACGCCTAACGAAATGGGGACGATACATGCATCCAGCCGTCGTCATAACGCGAATGTCCGATTCCGCGCATCGCGGCCGCTTTCTGTGGCGCTCCTCTCTCCGCAGCGCGGACATAGCTAGGTGAAACCAATCGCCTGCTGTGCGCCTCCATTCCCATGAGTAAGAGGATCAGATTTCCCGTTTCCCCGATACTCCGGACTAAACGAGCGCTGTTGCGCGACGCGGACGCCGCATCACTGAGCGATTTTTGTGGTCTGATTCCGGTGATGACGATCGAGGTTGATAGTCTCGATTCTTTATAGTAGATATAACCACACTTGTAGGAGATTGGTGATGGCGCAACCAAGGCTGAGCAAGCTGGAGCTTCAGATCATGGAGGCGCTCTGGACGCACGGGCCGTCATCGGTGCGCGAGGTGCAGGAGCGTTTTCCTGAAGAGACCAGGCCGGCGTACACGACTGTGCAGACGATGATCTATCGGCTGGAGGTCAAGAAGGTCGTGTGCCGGACGAGGAAGATTGGCAACGCCCATATCTTCGACGCCATGATCAGCAAGGCGTCCGCACAGCGTCGCCTGATCGACGATTTCCTCGGCATGTTCGGCGGCCGGGCGCAGCCGCTGATGGCCCATCTGATCGAGAGCGGGAAACTCACGCTCGATGATGTCCGGGAAGCCGAGAAACGGCTGCAGGAGCTGGCAGAAAAGGGGAAGCGGCCATGATCTTTGCGATCCTCGACCACCTCTGGCAATCGACGTTGGTTGTCGCGGTTGTTGCCCTCATGGCCGTTGTGTATCGCAGAAGTAGCGCCGGGATCCGCTACCGGCTCTGGCTGGCGGCTTCGGTCAAATTCCTCGTTCCGTTCGCGGCTCTCAATTCATTCGGCAAATGGCTGGCGCCCGCCTCGCCTCCGGCGTTCGACATGACGCCGGGAATCCTGCTGATCCAGCAGGCGGCGCAACCAGTTCTGGAGTTCCCTAGTTCGATGGAGCAAGCGGTAACAGCGTTCGATCCGACGCTGATTCTGGAAACCGTGTGGGCGGTTGGCTTCCTCGCGGTCGCGACGGCGTGGCTTGTCAGATGGCTACGGGTTCGCGCGATCGTTCGATCCGCCCGGCAACTCGGCTGGACTGGACCAGTGCCGATCATGTCATCGGCCACGCTGATCGAACCGGTACTGGTCGGGATCCGGCGTGCAGTCCTGCTCGTCCCCGAACGTCTGCCGGACCATCTCACCCAGCCGCAGATCGAGGCCATTCTGGCGCACGAGTTCTGCCATCTGCGCCGCCGCGACAATCTTACTGCTACCATCCACATGCTGGTCGAGGCACTGTTCTGGTTCTACCCGCTAATCTGGTGGATCGGCGCCCGTATGATCGCGGAGCGCGAGCGCGCCTGCGACGAGGCCGTCGTAGGGGCCGGCCATGACCCCGAAGCCTATGCGCGCGGCATCCTCGAAACCTGCAGGCTCTATCTCCAATCGCCTCTCGCCTGCGCGGCCGGCGCATCCGGCTCGAATCTCAAGAAACGCCTGGAGATGATCATGACCGCTTACCCGTCACGGCCGCTCGGCCTGACTGCAAGGTCTTTCCTGGTTGGTGTGGGCGTCTGCGCCTTGGCGTCACCGGTTGCCGCCGGGCTGCTTGGGGCGCCAAGCGGCCCGATACGGGCTCCGCAATCAATTGCGACGTCCGCCGCAGCCGAAAGCGCCGCTGCGCCTGGGCCCTCGACGGCTGATGTTGAGCGGCTTCGGGAGGAGCAGCAAAAGCCACGACAGATAGTTCCGTTCGATCCGCCGAAGTTCGATCGATATGTCGGATACTACGAGTTGGCGTCGAATTTTGTTTTCAAAGTCACAAGGGACGGCGACAAGTTCTTCGCTCAGCTCACCGGTCAGGGCGCTGTCGAATGGTATCCGGAGAGCGACTCTAAATTCTTTGCAACAGTGGTGGCCGCGCAGATCAGCTTCGTCACCGATGCGCAGGGGAATGCAACCGAGCTCGTCCTGCACCAGAACGGCCTGGAACAGCATGCTAAGCGGATCGAAGAGGCGACCGCGACAAATATCGAGTCAATGATTGCCCGGCGCATCGAGGGCAAGACGCCCAGCCCGGGCACCGAGGCATTCGTCCGCAAATGGCTCGCTTCGGTCGAAGCCGGGCACCCCAGCTATGATGAAATGACACCGGAACTGGCACAAGCGGCACGGACGCAATGGCCTAGAACTAGTGAGATCATAAAGACATTCGGAGCTCTCAAAGATGTCCGGTTCATTCGCGTCGATCCGCAGGGTATCGATATCTACGAGGTGGATTTCGAGAACGGGAAGGGGGAAGTGTCAATTGCGCCGCTGACAGCGGACGGTAAGGTAGGCGGCTTATTTTTGAGGAATTTTGATACGCCTGCAACCGACCCGGCCACCGCCCGGCGGATCGCGAACAATACACCTAGCCCCGGAACGGAAGCATCCATACGCCGATGGCTTGCCTCGGTTGAAGCCGGACAGCCGAACTATGATGAGATGGTGCCGGAACTTGCTGAAGCGGCACGTGCGCAATGGCCAAAGATCAGTGAGAGGATAAAGCCATTCGGTGCTCTTAAAACCATCAAATTTCTTCGCGTCAACCCGCAAGGCTTCGACGTCTATGAAGCTGATTTCGAAAACAACAAGATCGAAGTGACGATCGCGCCGCTTACGGCGGACGGTAAGGTCGCCACTCGGTTTTGGACGCTCTTGCCTTGAACATTGCTCGTCTCGGCGGGAGTCTACACGAACCGGGCAGTCGATGAATTTGCAATTATGAGGAAACCGAAATGAGGTGTTTCCTTTTTGCCGATCCAGCAAGCTAGGCGTAGTGGCGAAAGGCATTGTGCGGGCGACCCGGCCGCGTGATTGGGGTGCAAGCCCTAGATCGAGCGTCCGCTATCGAACCTGGACGCCCTTTCCTTCATCCAAGGTATTTGGAACGTACTTCGCTGCCCCTGATATCAACCGCTTGAGCGTTCCAAAATTCTGCTGTGAATGTCTGCAGTCGCTAGGGCGAGATCCGAAAGCCGACTGGCAGAAATCCCCCCACCTCGGTCATTCGACGAATCTGAATTGAAGGGCCGGTACTGGCGCAAAGCTAGCCTCTGGCCGACCGCAGTTTTAATCCGAAGGATGCGCAAAACTGGCTGATTTATCCCAGTGCGAATGTAGATCATTACGAAAATTGATTTCAGCGAATGGCTCTTGAGTTAGATTGTCTGTACCTGGGAGGGCACCGGCGCCGTTTTCGACCGCACGGATATGCCGGAATTCAAACAAGCCTATGACGTCATTGTGAAATAATTTGAACGCATTTGGGCATATGAAACCGGACCACTCTTGAAAACTATTCGCCCCTGCTTTGCCTTGGCGGCGTTGTTGTGTCGTCGGCTGTTTCTAGTGGCAATTGTTGCCATCTCCGGAACGATCTCGGTGCGGGCAGAGGAATCTGCGCAGTCGACCGTGCAGGAGCCCAGTGTTCCCAATCTGCCGAAATGGACTCTGATTGCACGGACAGGCAAATCGGTTCCGCTCGGTACGGTGGTCCTCGGCGACGCCCCTTCGTTGAGGCGGGCGCCAACGGAAAACGCGGTCAGATTGGATGAATACGGCTATGCTGAAGATGAGTATTTCATCTCCGGAACGTCGAATCCTAATGCGGCAGGGGATCGCCCCAACGTGGGGGCAACCAGGCCGAATACGGCCTATACGACCCGCATAGTCGTTCGGCGTCCGGTCGACCCAAGTCGCTTCAGCGGAACTGTGCAACTTGAGCCCGTGGGCGATCGAACCGAAGCCGTTACCAGTTGGACGTGGGCTTGGCCCTATTTCGTCTCGAATCATGACATCTGGGTTGGGATCACGGTGTCCAAGGACAGTGTCGAGACACTGCGGAGCAAGTTCGACCCCACGCGTTATGCGCCCCTCGAGATTTCGGACGAGGGGTTGAGCTGGGATATTCTCTCCCAGGTTGCCTGGCTTGTGCGCAGCCCCGACGGACCCCTCGGAAAGGAGGGATACCTCGATCAGGCGGCTGTCGTCCCCGGTCTTCTCAGGGTTTACGCTTCCGGCTGGTCATCAGCAGGGTGCATGCTGGCCGAGTTCCTGGACAAGGGCCGTGACCAACAGGCGCGCCGGCCCGACGGACGGCCTCTGATCGATGGCTATATTGTCGGTACCTGCCCGGTGAGCGGGCCTGTCGCCATACCGCATGACGCTGCCGTGATCCAGGTCATGAGCGAAAGCGAATATAGTGGCGCCCCGGTTTCGCGGGATGCCGTCATCGCGGCGCGCCGACCCGACGGCAACAAAGCCGGCGAACATCGCTATCGATGGTACGATGTCGCCGGCGTCGCCGATGCGGGATATCTGGACCAGCCCGCACTCTCGCTTGCGGCCTATCAAATAGGTTGGAGTCAGGGCCCAGGGGCCGACTGCGCCAAGCCCATTGGTCGTGTATCGACCATGAACGACACTGCCCGGGCGCTGTTTCGCAATCTGGATGAGTGGGTCCGGATCGGACGGTATCCGCCGCACGGCGCGGTCTTTCAACTCGATGAAGACCACACGGTAAAGCGCGATCAGTACGGCAATGTTCTGGGCGGCCTGCGCCCCTACTGGGTCGATGTACCCTCATTTAGGTTAGTCCTCGCCGCCGTCGATACCGCCAGGCAGGATAAGTGGCCGGAGGCATCGGCGTTTTGCGCGCATATCGGATACGAAGAGGCATTTTCCGGGGATCAATTCTCCAAACTCTACAAGAATCACGACGATTATGTTGAGAAGGTCACAGATGCGGTAATATTGCTCGTAAACGGCAGATATATGCTGGCCGCAGATGCGGATGCGCTGCTTGCCGCCCTTCGTGGCAACAAGGGGCGGCAAGCAGTTCTGACGGGGGGAGGATGAAATGTTTCGCTTCCAACGGGCGTTGCTGTCGAAACGATCTCGCCTGTATGGCGGGCTTCTGTTCATAGCCCTGGCAGGCCTGCTGGCGGCGTCGGTTCCGTTGCGCGCGCCCTCGGCCGAACCGGCAACGGCATCTGCCAAGCCGGCCGGCAAAACCAAAGGCTTCGTGTTTTCATATTTTTGGTACGCGATGGCCTATGGCGCCGACGATTGCCCGGATGGTCTTGCGATTTCGCTGGCCGGCGGGGTCGATCGGCCTCCACCCTATAACGCGGGGCGGAAGGCGGCACTGCAGGGGCGGGGTGGCATCCGCCCGGACGGCATCGACGACCAGTGCACCAACCCGGCGGCGTTCGAAGATCCGCCCATGCGCACCGGCAATGGTCATTCCGCATATGGTATGAATCTCGACGGCGCCGATGGGATGGGAACTCCCGCGCCGAACACCTGCGCGCATGAGAAATACACCGGGATGAAGGGCGAGCATGGGGTCGACAACCAGCTGTACCGCATACTCGGCTGTATCAACGCTTACCGGCCGGAATCCACCTTCCAAGGCAATGTCATCCGCGATTTCGTGGTCAGCGCCCGGCAGGATGGTCAGGTGACAACGGTCCTGGAAATCACAGGAATCGACGACGAGCAAAACGATCCTGATGTCGAAGTCGGCATCTATTCCAGCCCGAACCCCACACTGTATGACGCCGACCGGAAGGGCGTGCCCTATTCAAGCCTGACGACGACGACCAACCCTCGCTGGCGCAACGTCACCCACGGCAAGATCGTGAACGGCGTGCTGACCACCGACCCGATCGACATTCGCTTGGACCATTATCCGGGCGAAGGCCTCAAGAATCATGCCGACATGTTCATCCGGGGTGCACGCATCCGCCTTGAGCTTCAGCCGGACGGCGGCGCCAATGGGATGCTGGCCGGCTACAGCGACGTCGAGACCGTCTATCATGCCGAATTCGGCATGGCCTATTCCGTACTGCCCAAATCCTTCGGCTGGACGTGTCCGGCAGCTTACACCGCTCTGCACAAGCTGGCGGACGGCTACCCAGATCCGAAAACCGGGCAATGCACGGCCATCTCGACGGCATATCGCATCGAAGCGGTTCCGGCCTTCCTGATTCATCCGCAAAAGTCGCAAACCCCGGATGCGAAACTTTCGAATGTCGGGCAACCGGCAATGCCGGTGCAGTTGGCCGAGGGGCCGGCGGCCGGTTGGCTGAGGAAGCTGGGGTGGTAAAACCCGGCCTCCGCGCATTCGGCCTGAGCGCCGCGATCGGCCTGATCGCGGTACTGGGGCTCGCGAGTTGCAGCCCGAAAGTCGATGCGCCGGCGACACAGGGCGGTCCGCTCGCCATGCGTCGGCTGACCGAAGCGCAATATCGCCAGACAATCGCCGATATTTTCGGTGTCGACATCAAAGTCGCCGGGCGTTTCGAACCGGACCTACGCAAGAGCGGGTTGTTGGCCGTCGGCGCCTCCGATGTTTCGGTGACCCGGGCCGGATTCGAAGATTACGATCTACTGGCGCACAGCATCGCCGCCCAGGTTGTCGATGAAAAACACCGGCAAACTCTCGTGCCCTGCGTGCCGGCATCAGCCAAAGCGCCGGACGCTGCCTGCGCCACCCGGTTTTTTCAAAAAGTCGGACGGCTGGTGCTGCGAAGGCCGCTGGACGCGCAAAAGGTGATGGCGATGGTCGAAATCGCCGATGCCGAGACCAAGACGTCTGGCAATTTCTATTCAGGTCTAGAATTTGTGCTGGCGGGTCTGCTCGAGGCGCCCGAGTTCCTGTTCCGCGTCGATGTGGCTGCGCCTGACACCGGTCATCCGGATAGTGTGAGGCTGGACGGCTTCTCGAAAGCCACCCGGCTGAGCTTCCTGCTTTGGGACACGACGCCCGACGACGCGTTGCTGGCGGCTGCGGAGAACGGAGAGCTGGACAACAGGGACGGGCTGACGCGGCAGGTCGATCGGATGCTGGGATCGCCGCGCCTCGACGCCGGGGTCCGGGCCTTCTTCTCCGACATGCTCGGTTTTGACGAGCTGCAGATGGTCGAGAAGGACCGGCTTCTTTACCCGAGATTCTCCAGGACGCTGGTCGCGGATGCCGAAGAACAGACTTTGCGGACGATCGCCGACCAGCTGATCGTCCAGCACGCCGATTATCGCGACCTGTTCACGACCCGCCAAACCTTCATGACACGGACACTTGGGCTGGTCTATCGCGTGCCGGTCAGGGCTGAGCGCGGGTGGGAGCCGTTTGAGTTTCCAAAGGACGATCCGCGTGCGGGAATCCTGACGCACATCAGCTTTCTTGCGCTTCACGGTCCATCGGGCCGCAGTTCGCCGACATTGCGCGGTAAGGCGGTGCGTGAATTGCTGATGTGCCAGCATGTACCCGCCCCCCCGGGTAACGTGAGTTTCGCGTTGGTCGAGGACACGAAGAATGCTCAGTTGAAAACGGTGCGGGACAGGTTGACGGCACACAGGGTCAATCCGGGCTGTGCCGGTTGTCACCGGATCATGGATCCGCTGGGCCTAGGTCTGGAGAATTTCGACGGGTTGGGACAATACCGCGCCGATGAGAACGGCACCCCAATCGACGCCAGCGGGGAGTTGGACGGGGCGCATTTCCAGAGTGCGGAAAGCTTGGGAAGGGCGATGCACGACAATCCCGCGGTCGTGTCCTGCCTGGTCAATAGTGTCTACCGTTATGCAGCGGGCCGTCTGCCTCAGCCGGGCGAAAAGGAATTCCTCGCGTGGCTGCAACAGAATTTCGCCCAGGGCGGCTATCAGCTGCCGGACCTGCTCCGGCGCATCGCACTCAGCGACGCCTTCTACGCCATCTCGCCATCGATCGGCTCCAAATCGCCGAGGACGGCATCTGGCGCCTCCGATCCTCAAAGGGAGAGCAAATCATGAGCATGAGACCGAGCCGCAGAGGTGTGCTGCGCGGAATGCTGGGCGGCTCCGCCGTCACGGTCGCGCTGCCGTTTCTCGATTGCTTCCTGAACACCAACGGGACAGCGCTTGCCTCCGGCGGAGGCTTGCCGATCCGGTTCGGCACCTGGTTCTGGGGCTGCGGAATGAACCCGCAGCGCTGGGTGCCTACGAAAATGGGCCGCGATTACGACCTGCCGGCTGAACTCAAATATATCGAGCCGTTCAAGAATCAGATCAATGTGTTGAGCGGGTTCGACGTTAAACTCGACGGCAAGACCAACGCGCCGCACGTCACCGGAAATTTCGCGCTGCTGACGGGAACGACGCCGGCGTCGTTGGATAAACACGATGTGCCGACGGTCGATACGCTGATCGCCGACGTCGTCGGCCGCGATACGCGCTTCCGTTCGCTGGAAGTGACGGCGACCGGAAATCCGAAAGATACCTATAGCCGGCGCAATTCCAACAGCATCAACCCCGCAGAAGGGTCGCCGGTCGCATTCTACACGCGGATATTCGGGCCTGAATTCCAAGACCCGAACGCCACCGATTTTCGACCCGACCCGCGCGTGATGACCCGGCTGAGCGTATTGTCGCTGGTCAAGGACGATCGCGACCGGCTGGCGAAGCAGTTGGGTAGCAGTGACAAGGCGCGGCTCGACGAATATTTCACGTCCCTGCGTCAGGTCGAACAGCAGCTGCAGATGCAGCTGCAGAAACCGCCGCCGGCGGAGGCCTGCAGGAAGCCGGAAATGCCGGCTGACATGGTTCCGGCCGGCTATCAGGTCGATCAGGTGATCACCAACCACAAGGTGATGTCAGAATTGCTGGCGATGGCGCTCGCCTGCAACCAGACCAAGGTCTTTAATATGGCCTTTTCCGACGCTCTTTCCGCTTTGCATAAATCGGGCACCACCGCCTACCACCATGGACTGACCCATACCGAATTGGCCGACCCCAAGCTGGGCTACCAGGTCGAGGCGGCTTGGTTCGTCGAGCGATCGATGGAGGCATGGGGCACATTCGTCGCAACGATGGCCGCCGTCCGCGAAGGTGAAGGGACCTTGCTGGACAACATGCTGGTCTTCGCCCATTCCGACAGTTCGGTCGCGCGCATGCATTCGATCCTCGGCGTACCGATGATGACCGCCGGCAAGGCAGGCGGGCGGATCAAGACCGGGCTGCATATCGATGGTGGCGGCGACCCGATCACACGCGTCGGGCTGACTCTTCAGCAGATCATGGGAGTCCCGGTCGAGCGCTGGGGCACGAACTCGATGGAGACGTCGGTGCCGGTCAGCGACATACTGGCATAGGCGGTATTGGAGATAGCGCGGATATGAGCCGCCGTCGGTTTCTCCTGCGCGTTCTGCGCGTTTCGGGTGGCCTGATGGCTGTCATGGGACCGGCGCGGTTTGCCCGTGCGGCGGGCGGCGCAGCCGATAACGACGGCCGCGTCGCGACGGAATCGCTGCTGGTTGTCGGCGTGCAGGGGCTCGGGGGATACCTCGCAAAGCCGAAATCGGCGGGCAGGTATCCCGGGATTGTCATCATCCACGACAATCGCGGATTGGATGAGCACATTCAGAAATTTGCGCGCCGTCTTGCGGCGGAAGGGTATTTGGCGCTCGCGGTCGATTTTGGCGCCTACGCCGCCGCCACCACCGACGGCAGGACCGTGTCTGAGGCGATTGAGGCGCTGAAGCGGAGCGAGATTGTGGCGGGTTGCCGGGCGGCTGTCGCTGTGTTGGCGGCGCGGCCGGATTGCACGAAGAAGATCGGCGGCGCCGGGTTCGGCTGGGGCGGCCTCGCGCTCGGCTATCTCAGCCTGGCCGAGCCGACGCTCAGCGCCACCGTCACCTATTACGGGCGCCAGCCGCTCTACTTTCTGGTCGACGAATATAAGCTGATCAATGCCAAGATGATGTTCCACTACGCGTCGCGCGACACCAAGATCAACGAGGGCATCGTACCGTTCGGGATCGATCTGCGGGACGCGGGACGGAGCTTCGAGGTCTATAGCTATCCGACCGTAAAACACGGCTTCGACGATGACACCGACAGTGACGCTTATGACAGGGCGGCGGCGGCCATCGCCTGGGGTAGGACGATTGAATTCTTCAAGAAGCAACTCGCTTGATGATGCGGAACAACACCGACTTTATCGGGAGGACGGCGGCATGCGTGTGACCGCGGTTTTAAGCACCGTCTGGATTCTCATGACGGTCGCGAGCGGCAATAGCTACGGGCAGGGGGGCCAGGCCGCATTGCCCGCCGAAGCGACCGTGCAAAAATCCGCCACGGGACCGGTCTTTGCAGATGCGAAGGGATTAACGCTCTATACGTTCGATCGCGATGCGGCCGGCAAGTCGGCCTGCTCGGCTGTCTGCGCCCGCAATTGGCTACCCTTGCGCGTACCCGATCTTGCCAACGACGCTGTCGGTGATTGGGCGACCGTACATCGCGACGATGGAAGCCGGCAATGGGCCTACCAAGGCAAACCGGTTTACACCTTTGCCGGCGATACCAAGGCGGGAGAGGTGACGGGGAACGGGACCGACGGCACTTGGCACACCGCCATGGTGCCGATGCCGCCCGTTCCGGCGACCCCCGGGGGGGTGAGCGCCCGAACTGTCGATATTGGGCGGGTGCTGGGCGATGCGAACGGTCTCACGCTCTATACCTATGACCGCGATACCGAACCGGGCAGGTCCGCTTGCGTCGATTCCTGCGCGGAAGCGTGGCCGCCGCTAATCGCCGACGGGGGTGCGGCATCCGCGCCCGATTGGACAATGATCGTCCGCGCCGACGGCTCGAAACAATGGGCCTTTAAAGGCAAGCCGCTCTACAGATTCTCAGGCGACGAGAAGCCGGGTGAAACCGCCGGCGACGGCATCGGCACTATCTGGCACGCGCTGAAGATATGACGACGCTGAATTGCTGCCGGGACGCCGCAGGTGCGCCCGCGATATTCGTCTCGTTTCAACCAGACGCAGTTCAATTTTATAGGAGGCTATCGTGAACTTTGTGGATCGGACTTGCCTAGCCGCACTGTCGATAGTCTTCGCCACGTGGAGCGTAGGTATCAGCGCCGCGGCTGACGAACAAGCGACGACCAAGCCTAATCTGCCGGCAAGCTTCGGGCTCATATTCGCGTCCGAACAGGTGCGGGACCTCGACCGTTCGCTGGCCTTCTATACGCAGGTTTTCGGGATGCGCGTGCTGAACGCATATAGCAGCAACGATTTTGAGGAGAGGCAACTCGTCTTTCCCGACACCGCCGTTGCCGGTGGTATCAATATTGTCCAGCGCGGTACCAAAACCGAACCCTTCCAGGGCGACAGGCCTGTCCACCTCGTCATACGGGTTCATGACATTCACGCGACTTGCGATCGCGTTGGGGCGGCAGGCGGAAAGGTTACGCGCGCTCCGGCCGATGCGGCGAATTCTGGGGTCTGGGTGGCGATGTTGGATGATCCCGATGGCCACCGGCTGGAGGTCGTTCAATACGAACAACGACCGCATCACTAGAGCTTGAAATACGCCGTTCAGATCAAACGATCGAGTGCGGTCAGATTGGGGAAGAGGCCGATAAATCGAACGTCCGCTTTTGGCGCAAAGCGGAAGCTGCAATTCCTCGTGGCTTTATTTCAAAACCCGGTCAAGATCTTTGACCACGGACTGGTATTTTGCGGGTTGTTCTGCGCGCAGCCGCTCCAAGTTGATCAGCTTCCATCGAACTGCCGGAAGATCGGCGATATTGTCCAAGCCAAGTGCTGACCAATCCGGCTGCAACTCATGAAACGACATGAGGAAGGCGCGTACGCGATCGTCGGCTAGCCGGTGCTGGATTTCGGCAACCAACTGCCGCCGCGCCTCCAGGAGATCGTCGAGGGAAGCCGGTTCGATGGTCATTCCAACGAACTCTTGTTCGAAGGTTTGGGCAATATCCTTGAACGCAGGTCTGAGCACTTCGTGCGCCGGCCGTCCATGACTGATGATATAAACGAGGAATGCCCGGAACAGCGCCGCATCTATCCCCTCGTTCGCAAAAAGGTAACGCACGTCGAAAAGGTCCCGCGGATGCTGCCGATCGAGCGCCGCGACGAGCTTGCCGGCATAGAGGTCAGCAAATGAGACGAGTTGCGTTTCAGCAAAGCCGAACGTGTCTTCGACCGTTGCGCTGACACTGCGGATCTCCGGAGGGAAAACGACGCCACGCAAAACGGGTGTTACTTCGATCTTGATCTGCGTGAATCCTTGGCGAACGACGATTCTGGTGCCGTCGTGGCTAGCGTTCAGATTGACCTGGATTCGACGTGGCCCCCGGCGATGGCTGCACCAATGCGTGCGAGCCCCGCCCTGATCGCAGCGAGGGACATTTCTCGGTCTGCCACTGGAAGATAAACCAGGTCGATATCGACGGAGAGGCGAGGAAGGTCGCGGATGAATAGATTGATCGCGGTCCCGCCCTTAAGTGCAAAGCAGGTCTCGGCCGCGACGTAGGGAAGGACCCGGACAAGCAACGCGACCTGCGCGCGAAACTTATTAGCCGGCATGATCGCCGCCATCGTCCTCGAACATTTCGCCCGGCAAAGTGATCTGATAGCGCGCGTCGAGGCGTCCGCCCGGCACCAGCTGGCGCTTGCCCTTCCCGAGGTCGAGCGCAACAGTATCCAGGTGTTTGCGCCAGGTATGGTGATGGCGATCAGCATACCAGAGGAATACGCGCCTGACTTTCAAGCTTTTGCATTCTTGCAAAAGCTTGCCGAGCAGTCTTGGCCGCAGATTGGTGAGGCCCTGCATAGCCATGTCGACTTGGTGGAATGTCTCGTGCTTCGGGAGTTCATCGATCATCTCCATGATCGCGCGCTCCGGCGATGCCACCCTCAGCGGCCAATCCCAGGGCGCATCCGGCTCCATGTCCGACGTTGCGTCCTCGGTTCGGCCAGACACAAGATCGTAGCGCCGCCCTTCGACGCCGGTCTCTGAGCCGCCAAAAAGCCTCGTTGAGTGCAGGTCAAAGCGAGCGGTTGCCGATAATCGAACGAGCCATGCTGGCACTCCCCCACCATATATGTGAATAACCGCTGGACCCGCGGCGCTCACATAGTGGGCATACCCGGCGAGTTCGAGCGCCGTCGCTCCTCCAACATGGACAGGGTGCCCCATGATCCGTTGCAGCGACAGGGCGACGACATCCCAGCGAAGGGGTGCGCCAGGGTGAGGCAGCGGCCGGCGGTAAACGCGGGGCGCCACCCGTTGCAGCCATCCAGATGTCGCATAGTCGCGGATCGATGAGCGTGATAGGCCCTGCGCCTGCAACCAAGTGCTATCCGCTATAAAGCCGGCCGGCAGCTGGCTTAGGACATGGTTCAGCCTTTGCATCCTTTGTGCGCTCATAACGCACGTAATATCAAATTCTCAAACTAGGAGCAAGTTTGAATATCGAGGATCTTGTGCGTCTAGGACGCCCGAAACCGAGCCATTCCGAACTGAGAGTTTATGACAACATCGAGCTGCTGCCGCCGACCATGATCATCAGCGGCGGCAGCAGCGCGTATCAAAGTGACGAGCCGTGAAGAGCCAATGCGGACCCAGGGACCCATATGTGTCACTATCAGCTGAGCGACCGGCTTTGACGCAACTGCGACTCACTACTGGGTACTCACGTGTTCGCTTTCGCGAAATGGCGAAATTGGCCTCAGTCATCGACTTGGCGCTATGCTGAAGGGTAGCATTCGGCGGTAGATATCGTGGAAAGCTGCCGTGCGCTCAGTATCGATCGGACGGACCTGTTCCGCCCTGCTCAGGACGCGAAACCTCCATTAGAGTATATGTAAAACATCCACTAAAGAATATGTGAGACCTCCGCTAAGGTATATGTGGCACCTCCATTTACGCTGATATTTCTAACAGGACCTCACTCATCGGGTACAGGGAGCCGGCTGAGTTGAGGGGTTCCCGTCCGGTTCAGGGGTGTCCGGTTGCGAAATCCCGCCCGGCCCAACCTACCTTTATTCCGCCTCTTCTATGCTATTGTGGTACCTACGAAATTCGGCTCTTGCAGACGTTTCTGCGCGCACCAATGTCGATTCCATAAGCACAGCGGCGAAGGTCCGAATATGCCCGAGACAGACAGATTCCTGCGTATGCATTCCGTGCTGGAGCGCGTCGGCTTCAGCCGAACCACGCTCTACCGGAAAATGCAGGAAGGAACGTTTCCGCGTCAGGTGCAGATCAGCGACTATTGTCGCGGCTGGCGCGAGTTCGCGATTAACCGCTGGATGGCGGATCCCGCATCCTACAGGGAACGCGATGGCGCGGCCGACCGAGGGGACCCGCCTGACAATGTCGCGCTGCGCCGCGCCGATTGATCCGTCGGTCCAGGGGATGAACCATCTTTCCCCGCGATAATCGCGCCTAAGCGGCTTCCCCAAGTGTCCAGAGCGAGCTTCTTTTCAACGTCGTATCCATAACGATCATAGACGGCAGTCACATTGGGTTCGGCGTGATTGAGGATTTTTCCGACTACAAGGCGGTAGATCCCCATGCTGGTCATATGACTGGCGGCCGTACGGCGCAGATCATGAGGTGTCGCGTCGGTCAATCCCAGCGTGGCGAGATTCTTCCGAAAGGCATGGTCAACCGCCGGTCCGGTAATCGGCGATTTTTCGTGGGGCGAAGGGAACAGCCAACGAGACGGTTGAACGTCGGCTGGCAATCCGGCCCTGGTGCGCCGTTTGTTGATGCCGTCGACGCGGTCTCGTTCGGCTTGCCGAATTTCTTTCAACAGCGAAATTGCAAGCGGCGACAAGGGAACCCGGTGCGGCATCCTGTTTTTTGCTTTGGCGGCCGGAATTGTCCAAACATTCCCTTCCGTGACATCGAATTCCGCCCATTCGGCGGCGATGACTTCGCCTTTCCGCTGGGCGGTCGCGAGCTGTAACTTAAGGGCGAGTGCTACCTGCCGTGACATTTTCAGGTCCGGGCTTTCTAACCCCTTCCAAAGCTCGCAGACTTCCGCGGCGCTCAGAACACGGTCCCGGCGATTTTCCTCCGAGGGAGCTCCAACATTGGCGCAAGGGTTTGCGGACACGATGTCGCGCGATACCGCCCAAGAGAACATCTTGCGAATTGCAGCTAATGTCCGGTTAGCCTGGATCGGGGCGCCACGGCTAACAATGCCGTCCAACAGGGCAACCACGTCGCGGCGGACGATCGCCTTGGCCTTCTTGCGGCCCCAAACCGGCACTACATCTTTTTTTAAGATGCGCTCGTCCTCGCCAGCACTGCGCTTGCGCGGTTGCGCCCATAGCCGCAGATAGTCGTCAACCAAATCTGAAACGCTCTCCGCAATCCGCTCTTGCCGGTTTTTTTCGACATTCGCAGCGCCGGGGTCGGTGCCGTCCCGCAGAGCCTTCTTGGCGTTCCCCAAGGCGATGTTTGCGTCAGCCAGGCTCATCGCGGGATAAGACCCCAGTGTCATCCGGCGCGCTCTGTCCTCGAAGCGATACATCCACACCCACGACTTGATGCCACGCGGCGTCACACGCATCCCGAACCCGTCACCGTCCCACACCTCATACCGTTTCGTCTTGCAACGAAGAGCGGCAATCGACTTGTCAGTGAGCTTCATGGGAGGTCCTCTGTCCTTGCTACCCCAAGGGTAATTTGGGGTGGCAAAATCTGATTCACTGTATGAAACTACCTGAAACAGGGTAGCATAGGAAGTGTTCAAAAACAGCAGGAAGTCTGGAATTCTTCTTGTTTCAGACGGTGCCTCTAGGTATCAGAAAATCTCAATATTGTCCGATTTGTAATCGGTAGGTCTGCGGTTCAAATCCGCGTTTCGGCACCATTTCTCCTCACGATCTCTCTTGCGTCATCGTGCGATAGGACTCTGCGCATAAAGCTGCCGGTCAGGCTTAGGATAGGCTTCGAAACCGCTGGCCGATTGTTCGATCGTGGCCTGGACGATCGAACCGACCAAAGCATAGCCCTTGTCGGTCAAATGGATTCCGTCCTGAAAGTACTCCGGGTTCTTATAGGCCCCGTTTGCGCCGAGTGCCGGGTTGGCGGCGACATCGATCAGCCCGTCGGCGAAATCGGAGCAAAAGGCGCGGATCATCGCGTTATAGGGGTTCTTGTCCTGGTCGTCTTCGACACGGGAGATCATCGTCATCACAAAGATCTTGAAACCCAGCCGGCGTTCGTTCCGGGAGAATTGCCTCAGGACCGAAAATATCTGCTGCGGGGTCTCGTGGTGGCCGGCCAGGTCGTTCGTCCCAGCCCAGACGACCGCCACGTTCAGGCCCGATCCGCGCAGCGGGTTCAGCGTCCGGTCGGCATCTGCCGCTATCTCGGTCAACGTCTTTCCGCTGACGCCTATATTGAAGCTGTTCCAGGCTTTGCCATGCCAGGGCGTCAGATTGACGTAGTGCGTGTAGGGATGGGAGCCCAGAAGCCCGGTGGTCAGCGAATCGCCGACATAGACGATCGTTGGCGCCGGTACGGGCCCGCCCCCGCCGGGAGGGCGGCGAGGGCGAAGGCAATCGTCAAAATGCGGGAATATTTCGTCATTCCGCCGGCCAACCTGTTCCCCCTGTCTGCGGCGAAACAGATTAAACGAACGGCCTCCCGACGCCAGTCTTGATCCTGCGGCCTATTCCGCCGCAGTTGCCAGGATGGCGGCGGCGTTCGACGCGGCGAGGGCTTTCTTCACCTTGTCATGCTCATAGGTTTCGCCCGGCTTGCCGAACAAGACCACGATCTTCTGCCAAAGGCCGGGTGCGCGGATCAGGTCCACCAGCAGAGGTTTGAACTCGAATGCCCAAATCTTGAACGGGTCATAGGTGTTCAGTTCTTTGGTGATGCCGTATTTGATCGGCTCTTCGTTCGGCATCATGAAGGTTCCCAGCAGCCGATCCCAGATCACCGTCATCCCACCATAGTTCTTGTCGATATATTGCGGGTTGCAGGCGTGATGCAGGCCGTGATTGGTGGGCGAGCAAAGCACCTCGTCGAACCAACCCATCCGGCCGATCCGCTGTGTGTGGATGAAAGTCTGGAAGGAAATGCCCTTCGCCAACAGAAGGAACGCAATCGGCCCGAAGCCCAGCATCGCCAGCGGAATTGCGGTCAAGGCCTTATAGGCCCAGGTGAATGGCGTCAGCCGCCACGAGGTAAAGAACTCATAATCGCGCGAACTGTGATGGATCGAGTGATCCGCCCAAAACACCCGCACCTCATGTCCCAGCCGGTGGTAGATGTAATGCCAGAATTCCGCCGCTAGAAAATAAAGCGGCAGGGTGTAGACATTGAACGGGATGTGCCAGTGGCTGATCCGCGACCCTAAATAGAGCGCAGCCAATATCCCGGCATTTCCGACGACGCCGTCGATCAGAATCGCATGCACAAACAGGACGAAATTCGCCGGGGCGTCGCGCGACACCAGCTTGCGGGGCTTATCGCTTTTGCGGTGCTCCCACCAACCGGCGATCGACAACAGAATTTCGGCTGAAATGAGAACAGTCAGAATCGAGGCTGTTCCCTGCGCCCAATATTTCAAGAATTCCGCGACCTCCGGTTCCCCGATCGCTGTGATTTGCGCCCAGTCCATCTGCTTCCTCCTGCAGGGTCCTGCCGCCGATAGTCATAACGGCGGCTTCGTCTTATGATGGAACTATGTGGTGCACCATATAGTCGTGTCAATGATCACACATGTCGCAGTCACATTTGCCGCAGGCAGCCTGCAATGACCACGAAACCCAGTTCCAACTGTCGACTTATTGCCCTGCGGCTGCGCATAATCCGGAAGTGATTCCGACAGGATTGCGAAACCTCCGTGAACATTCCCACCTCGCCGATCGTCGCCGCCAAGGCGCTGTTTGCCAATCAGGCGGCCTATGCTGCAAATCCCGATCCTGCGGCGCTCGCGGTTAATAAGATTGCCCTTATTCTGGCCTGGAACGGGCCGCTCTATCCCGTCTATGTCGTGTTTCTGCTCGGCCGCGACGCATTGCCCTGGTCGCTACTGACGTTGCCGATCAGCCCATTTTTCTATGCCATCCCCTGGTTGTCGCGGCAAAGCTCGCGGGCCGGGCGCATCGTCATGCCGCTGATCGGGGCGACTAATACGATCTGGTGCATGAAGCTGTTCGGTGCTCCGTCCGGTGTCGGTACTTTTCTTTACCCCTGCATCATGCTGGCTGCTCTTCTGTACCGGCAGAGCGAGCGCGGGCTGATGCTGCCTCTGGTCGGGCTGATGGTTGCGCTGGAGTTTTTGCCCGATTCGGTCATCGGCGCGCCGATCATGACGCTTACGGCCGTGGAATCCGCCCATCTAGCCGCTTTGAATGAGGGCAGCGTCGCTTTCCTGCTCGCCTTCATCGTCTTTCAATTGGTCAATATTGCCCGCGACCCCGAAGCCAATCTTGGGTCAGCGCTCTAAATGCCCATATCGCCTGCGGGCGAACATCGGAGACTGACTATGGTTAGAATCGGCGCGTATCTGGATCAGGCGGGTCAAACTGCAGCAGGGACGGCGGAGGCGCTCCCGAACTGGGACCTCACCGATCTTTACCCCGCGCCCGATTCTTCCGAACTGGCGGCCGATCTCGACCGTGCAGCCGCGGCGGCGAAGGATTTCGCCGCTACCTATCAAGGCAAGATTGCCGGCCTCAGCGGCAAAAAACTGGCGGAAGCGATCAAGGCCTATGAGGGCCTGGACGAGCTTCTCTCGAAGGCGATGAGCTATGCCGGGCTGGTCTATGCCGGAGACAATGAAGACCCTGAGATCGGCAAATTTTATCAGGGCATCACCGAGCGCGTGAACGGCATCACCGCCGATCTCATCTTCTTTACGCTGGAATTGAACCGGATTGAGGAATTCGATCTGAAGCAAAAGCTTACCGACCCGGCTTTGTCGCATTACGCGCCCTGGATCGCCACAGCGCGGTTGTTCCGCCCGCATATTCTGTCCGACGAAGCCGAACGGCTCCTGCACGAACGTCATGTTACCGGGGCAGGGGCTT
The DNA here is from genome assembly GCA_003165335.1 of Rhodospirillales bacterium. Lineage (GTDB taxonomy): Bacteria > Pseudomonadota > Alphaproteobacteria > BOG-932 > Roseiterribacteraceae > BOG-932. The sequence goes on from PLTD01000127.1 coordinate 23,119, forward strand.
GGTGCCGACTTTTCGATCAGACGATCGCGGCGATGCGGTTTGACGTGTCGGGAGTAGAACTACCGGTAAGCGATGCGCTGAACCTGCTCTCGGACCCCGACCGCGCCAAGCGCAGGTCTGCCGGCGAGGCGATCGGTGCTGGTTTCGACAAGCAGATCCGAACTTACGCACTCATTACTTCGACCCTGGCCAAGGACAAGCAGATCGACGACAAGTGGCGCAATTATGCGCGGCCTGTGTCGTACCGTAACCTGTCCAACCAGATAGAGGATGCGGTCGTCGATGCGCTGGCCACTGCGGTCAAGGCCTCATATGGCAATCTTTCGCATCGCTATTACCGTCTGAAGGCGCGCTGGCTGAACCCCGAAGCCTCAGAGCCGATGCTGGATTATTTCGATCGCAATGCGCCCTTGCCCGGCGACCCGGACCGGCATTTCAGCTGGGCCGAGGCACGCGGCCTGGTGCTCGAGGCCTACGGAGCCTTCTCGCCACGTATGGCAGCCGTCGGACAGCGATTCTTCGATAACCCCTGGATCGATGCGCCGGTCCGCCCAGGCAAGCAGTCAGGGGCCTTCGCCCATCCGGTGGTGCCCAGCGTGCACCCCTATCTGCTGCTGAACTATCATGGCAGGGCGCGCGACGTGATGACCTTGGCGCACGAACTGGGCCACGGCGTGCATCAGGTGCTGGCGGGACCGCAAGGTCATCTGATGTCCAACACCCCGCTGACCCTGGCAGAGACAGCCAGCGTATTCGGCGAGATGCTGACTTTTCGCGCCTTGCTGGCGCGGACCGAGAACCCGGCCGAACGGCGCTTTCTGCTGGCCAGCAAGGTCGAAGACATGCTGAACACTGTTGTGCGTCAGACCGCCTTTTATGATTTCGAAACGCGCGTTCACGCGGCGCGGCGCGACGGGGAATTGACGGCAGACCAACTGGGAGAAATCTGGCTCGCAGTACAGCGCGAAAGCCTGGGGCCGGCGCTACGCTTCGATGAGGGATATCGCCATTATTGGGCCTATATCCCGCATTTCGTCCATACACCCTTCTATGTTTATGCCTATGCCTTCGGCGACTGCCTGGTGAACGCGCTTTACGCGGTTTACCAACAGGGCGATTCCGGCTTTGCGGAACGGTATCTGGATATGCTGGCCGCGGGCGGCACCAAAACTCATCACGAGCTTTTGGCGCCGTTCGCGCTCGATGCCGCCGATCCCGATTTCTGGCACAAGGGGCTCGGCATAATCGGCGGCTTCATCGACGAGTTGGAGCGGCTCGGCTAAAGGCCCAGCCACCCCCGCTCCATCCGGATTATTGCGCCTTGGCAGGCGTGTTGCGGAAGTTGTCGCTCTGCGTCTTCCACTCTGCGGAAACCTGATCGTACTCGTCCTTGCCGCTTTTGATTTCGTCGGAAAGGCAGTGCAGATAGGTGCTCATCGCCTGAGCATAGGGCGTCAGCTTTGCCTGGGCCGCCTTCATCTGGTCGTCGCTGGCGGTTTTGCCATCGGGAACGGAAAATTTGGCCGGCCGCGCGCAGGACGCGGCAGACGCAAAATTGGACGCGGAAAGGACCGTTACCGCAGCAAGCGCACACATCGAAATAAACTTCATTCTTGTCTCCTCATCGGGGAAAAAGGCGGTGGACCCTACCCGAAACTCACACAATGTCACACTCTAATCATGGTAGGATTCAGGTCGTGAAGGGTAAAAACGTTCCCCGTGTCAGCGGGTCGCAGCCGCGGAGAAGTTTTTTTGCCGTCGGCGCTGGACCGATGAGGGCAATCCAAGCTGCTCGCGGTACTTGGCTATGGTCCGCCGAGCGATATCGATGCCTTCGGCCTGCAACTGGTCTACCAGAGTGTCGTCAGACAGGATGGCACCCCGATCTTCGGCGTCTATCAGGGCCTTCAGCCGGTGCCGAATTGACTCGGCCGCATGGGATTCGCCGCCGTCGGCGCGCGCGATCGCGGTCGAAAAGAAATATTTCAACTCGAACATTCCGCGTGGCGTCGACATGAATTTGTTGCTGGTCACGCGGCTGACCGTGCTTTCATGCATGCCGATGATCTCGGCGATGTTGCGCAATACCAACGGTCGCAGGCGCGAGACCCCGTGCCGGAAAAATTCCTCCTGTTGATTGACGATCTCGCTCGCAACTTTGAGGATCGTCTGTGCGCGCTGATCCAGCGACCGAATCAACCAGTTTGCGGCGTTCAGCTTCTCTGACAGATACTCGCGGTCCGCGGCGCTGCGGCAGGTCTGGCTGACCTCAGCATAATAGCGTCGATTAACCAGCACGCGGGGCAGGGTATCAGAGTTAAGTTCGATGCTCCAGCCGCCGTCGCGCGACGGGCGCATCAATATGTCCGGGATGATGGTCTGGGCTGCGGAGCCACCCTCGAATTTGTCGCCCGGCTTGGGATCCAGTGCGCGGATCTCGGCGATCATGTCCGCAAGGTCGGCTGAATCGACACCGCACAGTCGCGTCAGATCGTTGAAGCGACGATCAGCCAGCAGGCTCAAATTGCGGCACAGCGTTTCCATCGCCGGGTCGAAACGATCGCGGGCCTTCAACTGAATCGTCAGACACTCACTCAGGCTTCGCGCCATTACGCCGGCAGGATCGAACTGCTGCATCCGCCTCAGCACGCTTTCTACCGCCGCTGTTTCGATGCCCAGCATCGACGCAACCTGTTCAGTCGCGGCCTCGCCTTCCGCCAGATAGCCGGAGGACTCCACGGCTTCGATTAAAGCGGCGCCGATCAGACGCTCCTTCGGGTCCTCGAATTCGGTATTCAACTGTTCCAAAAGATGTTCGCGCAGTGTGGCGTCGCGCGACATGCGATCGGCGATATCAGACGCATCACCGTCGAAATTGCCGCCCGATCCCGATGCCGCAAAGCTTTGCGGGTCGCCGCTGCCCTGCGGGGCGTCGCGGTCGCCGGTTACCTCGACCCCATCGACGATATCGTGGGACTGATCGCCCAGTGCTCCGGCGTCGATCCGCGTAGCTTGATCGTCGGTTGGCGCTGGCCCTTCATCGAAATCTGAGGCGCCGACCCGGTCCTGGCCGATTTCAGTATTGTCCATCGGCCGATCGGAGTCGTCCTGACCGCCGTCGTCGAGCAGCGGATTCTGCTGCATCTCCTGATCGACGAACTCACTGATCTCTAGATTGTTGAGTTGCAGAAGTTTGATCGCCTGCTGCAATTGCGGCGTCATGACGAGCGTCTGCGACTGCCGCAGATCCAGTCTTTGAACGAGGCTCATCGCGTCGCCGCCGGTCTAACGCGCCGTCGAGACTGCCGGCGCCGCGGCAGTCGGTCCCTGGGGAAGCGCCTTCAAGGTGGATAGAGTTGGGGCCATTGTGTCCTGATGTCAGCGCAAAGCGATTGCGCGCCGACATTTGTGACCGGCAGGAGTGTAGCAGCAGAGCGGTTTCGGTTCAGCCCAAGGGGCGGTCTGCGATCGTGCTCTTTTGCCTACAAACTGAATCTCTCACCGAGATAGACTCGACGCACGTCTTGATGTGCCACGATTTCCGATGGCCGTCCATCCATCAGGACCGATCCGTCATGCAAGATATATGCCCGATCCACAATATCCAGCGTTTCACGCACGTTATGATCGGTTATCAGCACGCCGATACCCCGTTTGCGGAGGTGTGAAATCAGCTCGCGAATTTCACCGATGGCGATCGGGTCGATGCCCGCGAGCGGTTCGTCCAGCAGCATGAACTGCGGGCGCGAGGCCAGGGCGCGGGCGATTTCGACGCGGCGTCGCTCGCCCCCGGACAGCGCCAAGGCCGGCGTGCGGCGAAGATGCGAAATCGAAAATTCCGCCAGCAGGTCGTCCAGCATCGCTTCGCGCATATCGCGTTCCGGCTCGACCACTTCGAGTACCGCACGGATATTCTCCTCAACGGTCAGGCCGCGAAAGATCGAAGCTTCCTGGGGTAGATAGCCGATACCCATCCGCGACCGCCGATACATGGGCAGATGCGTGATATCGACTCCATCCATCTCGATGGTTCCGGTGTCGGCGTTGATCAATCCGGTGATGATATAAAAACAGGTGGTCTTACCCGCGCCATTGGGGCCAAGAAGCCCGACAGCCTCGCCGCGTTGCACCGACACGGTCACGTCGCGCAGAACCGGCCGGCGTTTGAACTGCTTTCCCAGATGCTTTGCGACCAGTCCCGAATTCGCCGAAATCAGGCGCGGCCCGACGGATTGGAGGTCGGTGCCGATAGTTGATTCCAGGGCCATTAATGTTTTCCGGCCGTGCCCGGCGCGGGTTGCGCGGGCTGGGAGTTCGACTGACGCACGAAAAGGCCGTGGACGCGCTGTCCGAGGCCTGGGTAAACCTGACTGATCCCGGTGACCATGTTCACGTCTGCGCTTTGCCCTTCGATCGTGCTGTCGCCGCGTGTCGCCCGCACATTGCCGAACAGCACAGTGTGCTTCGCATCCAGATCGTACACGCCCTCATCGCCGCGAACGACATCGGATGACGTCGTCACGATGACATGGCCTTTCGATTCGATCGTCTTAAGTTCGCTTGTTCCATGAGCATCCTTCACGAAATGGCCGCCGATCAGGTCGCCTGCAAGTCTGTTGCCGTTGACCTTCACGATGAGCGCATCGCCGCGTGCCACCGCCATATCCTTGTCCTGCCAATATTCCAGACTGTCGCGGGCAGTAATCGTGTCCTCCAGCGTCGTCGCTTTCAACGCCTTGCCGGTCAGGACGACCACTGATTTGTCTTTGTCGTATTCTGCCCTGTCGCCCCAGGCGTCCCTGTCTTCGGAGATGATATGGACATTGCCCTCGGCGACAACGCGCCAAATTTCGGTATTGCCGCTGTCGAATCCGGCCTGCTGGGCTGTGCCGGGCCTGGCTGCGGCGGTCTGTGCCTTGGCCGGCGTACCCGGTGCGGTCAATGGGCGGTAATAGGCGATCAATGTGTCCCCGATCAGCGTCACGGTTCCGCGTTTGGCTACGGCATTACCACGTGCGACATAGGCATGATCCTGCTGCAGCCACTCCAGATCGCGGTCGGACGTAACTTCCAGCGTGCCTTCGTCATGAGTAGAGGTCGTGCCGGATGCCGCTGAAGCGGCAGCCGGGGACCCAGCGTGCGCAGGTTGGGGGGGCGTTGCCGGTTTCATCTTCGCAGGGACAGGCTTTGCCCCTGGCATGTGTGCGTCGGCCGCATAGGCGCCGGGCGCCGCCTGAAACACCAGCAGCAGTCCGATAGCGAGTACGGACGTCAACGAATAGGGGTGTTGTCTGCGGTGATTCACCGTTTTTCACCCTCCGGCTGCAGCATGCGTGCGGCATCCGGCCTAAGCAGCAGTTTTGCCGGTCCGGTGAATACGAAAGCGTCGCCGTTGTTGATGATTCGGAATCCGCGGCCGACGACTTCGCCCTTTGGCCCCCGGCCGATGACCGACCGCTCTCCCCAGGTCAGGTTCTTATTGAATTCGACATGCGCCGATTCGGTCGTAAAGCGATAGCCTTCGTCATGGAATAGTTCGACGTTGCCTGACAGGTCCAGCAGGCCGCCCGCCTGATCGTAATGGCCGCGATCGGCTTTGACCGCCACCCAATGCCCGTTCCCCAAAGTCAGTTCGGCTGTCGGATTGACCATCTCGATGGGACCGCCGCCCGGCGCCTGTTCGGCGGACTCATAGGTGACGGTATAGGGCCGGCCGTGCGAATCAGAGCCGACATAACGCCCGTTGATCATCCGTGCCTGCCGTTCTTCCTGGCTGGTTTCGGTCGGGCGATAGAATTGGGCACGGATATGCGGCCAGGCGATTACGATGACGAGGGTCAGGACACCGACGATCGGCAGCACGACCCGCAGCTGACGAACACGCCGGCTATAGTCAGGGGTATAGGCAGAAAGCCGCGAAATCGCAGACAAACTGCGCAACCGATCGGTCGATCCGCCCGCGGGTTCGATAGTCGGCTCGACCTTTGTCGGGTCGTTGGGATGATTCGCCGCCATGGAAGCTAAGCTTTGTCCCTAATGCGCGAAGATGTCTATCTCATCCCATCCGGCAAGATCGAGCGCCGAGCGAACGGGGAGAAAATCGAAGCAGGCCTGGGCGAATTCCGTACGATTCTCGCGGGCAAGCATCTCGTCCAGTTTGGCGCGAAGTGCGTGCAGGTGAAGGACGTCGCTGGCGGCGTATTTCAGCTGCTCGGGCGACAAGACCGCGGCTCCCCAATCGGAGGACTGCATCTGCTTGCTGATTTCGACGCCCAACAGATCGCGCACCAAATCCTTCAAACCATGACGGTCGGTAAAGGTCCGAACCAGGCGCGACGCGATTTTGGTGCAATAGACCGGCGCGGTGACGACCCCCAAATAGGCCTGCAGCGAGGCAATGTCGAAGCGCGCGAAATGGAATAGCTTCAGCCGCGCCGGGTTGGTCAGCAGCGCCTTCAGGTTGGGCGCGTCATAGCCGTCGACCAGCTGGACAAGATGGGCCTGGCCATCGCCGCTGCAAAGCTGCACGAGACAAAGCCGATCACGATGAGGGTTAAGGCCCATCGTTTCGGTGTCGATGGCGATAACCGGTCCGAGATCGAGGTCGGCCGGCAGATCGTTCCGATGAAGAATGGGAATTAGATATTCGTTCGCCATTGCCATCGCCCGCCGGGAAAATAAAGCGCCCCGGCGGAACCCGGCATTCCGCTACGCGACTGGTGCCCAGGAAAAGACTCGAACTTTCAAGGCCTTTCGGCCACTGGTACCTGAAACCAGCGCGTCTACCAATTCCGCCACCTGGGCAGCGCGGAGGCGTCTCTTATCCCCCGCGGCAAGGCTTTGTCAACTTGGGTTTCGTCGAAAGACTTGCTAATCAGGCCGCAATGCCGAGCTGGAACGCCGATCAGTATCTGAAATTCGCCGCCGAGCGCACGCGACCGGCGCGCGATCTGCTGGCGCGCGTCCTGGTCGACCGTCCGGCGCGCGTGATCGATCTGGGCTGCGGCCCGGGAAACAGCACCGAAATTCTTTCGGAACGTTGGCCTGAATCCGGGATTAACGGCCTCGACAGCTCAAGCGCGATGATCGTCGCTGCGCGACGGGATTACCCGCAAGGGGATTGGGCCGTCGGCGATATTTCAGTCTGGGCGGCCGACGCAACTCATCAGTTCGATATTGTCTTCGCCAATGCCGCTCTGCATTGGGTGCCTGATCACGAACAACTCTTTCCGCGGATTTTCGCGCGGGTTGCACCCGGCGGGGCGCTGGCAGTTCAAGTGCCGTACAATCTCGATGCGCCTGCCCAGACGGCGATGCGCGACTTGGCGGCAACCCCGGCCTGGGCCTGTCTCTTTCCGCCCGACGGAGTGCGCGGATGGCACGTTCACCAGCCCGGATTTTATTATGATTGCCTTGCACCGCTGGCGGCCGATATCGACATTTGGGAAACCGAGTATGTCCAAGTGATGGAGAGCGCCGACGCGATCGTCGAGTGGTACAAGGGGACGGGGCTGCGCCCCTTCCTCGACGCCCTACCGTCCGATGCGGATCGCGAGAGTTTCCTCGCGGATTACCGCGAGCGTATCCGCGATTCCTACCCGCCTCAGGCGGACGGCCGCGTCCTGTTCCCCTTCCGGCGGCTGTTTCTCGTCGCCTATCATTGAGCCGCTAGAACGAAAATATGTCGGCTTTTCGTGGCTTATGTCGGGCGTTGATACGGTAAAAGACGCTCTTGGTCAGTTCGACCAGGGCCAGATAGGCAAGCGTCGCGCCGGTCAGATATGCGAAGAACAACGGAGGCGGCGCCACGAATCCGAACCAGGCGCCGATCGGCAAAAGGGGTAGCAATATCGCGAGACCCACCGTAGCAAGCGCCAGGCCGACCAGAAGCCTGTGCGGTCTGCTTTGGAAAAATCGGCGGCGAGTGCGGATCGCGAAGACTACCAGAACCTGCGTTGTCATCGACTCGATAAACCAGCCCGTCTGAAACATCGCCTCCCCCACACCGAACAGATGCAGCAAGGCATAGAAGGTCAGAAAATCGAAGATCGAGCTGACCGGCCCAAATACCAGCATGAAGCGTTCGATCAATCGCACGTCCCATTTGACCGGGCCAGCGACGGCCTCCTGATCCACCGTGTCGAATGGGATTGCGATTTCTGAGACATCATAGAGCAGGTTGTTAAGCAGTATTTGGATCGGGAGCATAGGCAGAAACGGCAGGAACAGGGCCGCACCAGCCATGCTGAACATATTGCCGAAATTCGAACTTGATCCCATCAGCACATATTTCGAAACATTGAGGACAGCACCTCGCCCTTCGAATACGCTATCGCGCACGACCGAAAGGTCATGCTCGAGTAGGATCAAGTCGGCTGCCGCTCGCGCCACGTCGGCGGCGCCGTCGACCGAAATCCCGACATCGGCTGCGTGCAGTGCCGGTGCGTCGTTGATGCCGTCACCGAGGAAACCGACGACATGGCCGATCCGCTTCAGCGCCAGCAGTATCCGATGTTTCTGTTGCGGGTTGACCCGGCAAAACACATTGACTCGAGACAATTGCCCGATCAGCGCCTCATCCGACATGCGCGTCAGCGCGTCTCCGGTCAGCACGCCGGTGACCGGAACGCCAATTTCGGCAAAGACATGCCGGGTGACGAGCTCGTTGTCGCCGGTAAGGACCTTCACCGCTACCCCGGCAGCCGCCATCGCTTTGATGGTCTCCCCGGCACTAGCCTTCGGCGGGTCCAGAAATACCGCGAAACCGGAAAAGACGAGGTCGCTTTCATCGGCGATCGCCGCGGTCTGGTGGTCTGATCCCGCGGCGTGGGTCGCGATGCCCAGGGCGCGAAATCCCTGTGCCCCCAGATCGTCGAGAGTGGCTTCGAATTTTTTGCGCGTATCGGTGTCTATCGGCTGCTCTTTTCCGTCTCCGGCGATGCAACGCCCCGACAGCCGCAGAACATCCTCGGGCGCTCCTTTGACGATCAGCAGTCGCTTACCCTCATGTTCGACAAGCACCGAGACCCGTCGACGCTCGAAATCGAACGGCACTTCGTCGATTTTGCTCCAGCCCGCCATGTCCAACGGCTTGGCGGCTAGAATCGCTTCATCGAGCGGGCTTTTCATGCCGCTTTCGAAGCGGCTGTTGACTGTGGCGTAGAGATAGGGCGCCTCGCTTTCAACGCCGTAGCCGTCGATGGTTCTGATGAGCTGGATCGTGGCTTCGGTCAGAGTGCCGGTCTTGTCGGTGCACAGCATATCCATCGCACCTAGGTCGTGGATCGCCGACAGTCGTTTGACGATAACCTTGCGTTTGGCCAATTGCAGTGCCGAGCGCGCCAGAGTGACGGTAACGATCATGGGTAGCAGTTCCGGCGTCAGCCCGACTGCGAGGGCCAGCGCGAACATCAGCGATTGCAGCACCGGCCGATGGAAGGAAATATTCACGATCAGAACGAACAGCACCATCAGGACCGTGAAGCGCATGATCAGCATGCCGAACCGGCGAATCCCGATGGCAAACGCCGTGGCCGGCGGTTTTTCCGCCAAGCTGGTCGCCAGATTGCCCAGCTCGGTTTTCCCGCCTGTTCTGCAAATCAGGATGGTCGCCGTGCCGCTGATCACGGAGGTGCCCGCGAAGACGGCGTTGGTTGCCCCAGTGACCTTGTCTGCTGCCGACACGCTATCGCTGGCCTGCTTGTCTGCCGGATAGGGCTCGCCCGTCAGAAGCGCCTCGTTAACGAACAGATCGCGGCTTTCCAAAAGCCGCGAATCGGCCGGCACCAGGTCGCCTGCGATCAGTTCGACGATGTCGCCCGGGACCAGCTGGTCGATCGGAACCGAAATGCTCTTGCCGTCGCGGCGCACCGTTGCCTGTACCGCAACCGACCGGCGCAGCGCTTCGACCGCGTTCTGGGCGCGCACTTCCTGCACGAAATCGAGCGTTATGCTGATCAATACGATCGACGCGATGATGAAAAAGCTCGCGACGTCGCCGGTCGCCGCGGATAGCCCGCTTGCCACAAGCAAGATGATCACCAGCGGATTGCGGAAGCGCATCAGGAATTGCAGCCAAAGCGGCGAACGTTTGACGCTGGCAGTGTCGTTAGGACCGTATATGTTAAGGCGCGATCGTGCTTCCGCGCCGCTTAGTCCGATCATTGTCGTTGAAAGCCGGGACAAAAGCCGATCCACGGGTTGGGTCCAGATTTCCTCGGCGGCAATTATGCCACTAACTGGATTCCCGTTCGTTCTGTCGCTTTTATCCGTTGGAAGGCTCATCGGCGATGGGTTCCTCTAAGCGGAGCCGTTTGTGCGACGATAACACGAGGATCCGGTCGCGCGGTTGACATTGCGCAAGTGCGCAGGCCTGCGATCGGCTAATTGCACGGTGGGTCATCGCGTCCTATGGCTCTGGAAGGGCAAACCCGTTATGTAGCGCGGGACTTATCGGAAATAGGTGTTTCCCATGGCGATCGGCAACCTGACGGTGGTGGTCTTCGGCGGCGGCGGCTTTATCGGCCGCCATCTGGTGCGGCGATTGGGCAAGAGCGGCGCAACTGTGCGCGTACCCTCGCGCCATGTCAGCCGGCTGGGCCATCTTCGCACTGCCGGTGTCGTCGGACAGATCGTGCCTGAGATCGTGGGTTCCCTCGACGATGCCGAGTTGGCGGCAACGATCCAGGGCGCCGATGTCGTCATCAATCTGGTCGGCATATTGGCGGAAAATCGCAGCAACAGCTTCGATCGCATTCATGCGGTTTTGCCGGGGCAGATTGCGGCTGCAGCCGCGGCTGCAGGCGTTAAGCGGCTGATTCATGTATCGGCCTTGGGCGCAGACCCGGCCAGTTCGTCGGCCTATGCGCGGAGCAAGGCCGCGGGCGAACAGGCGGTCAGGGACGCGTTCCCCCAGGCGACGATTATCCGCCCCTCGATCGTCTTCGGGCCAGAGGACGGGTTCTTCAACCGTTTCGCCGCAATGACGATGATCAGCCCCGTTCTGCCGCTGATCGGCGGCGGGCTGACCCGCTTCCAGCCGGTCTATGTCGGTGATGTCGCCGACGGCATCATGGCCGCCATTGCCCGACCCGAAGCGCCAGGCAAGCTCTATGAATTCGGCGGACCCATCACCTACAGCTTCAAGGAGTTGATGGAACTTTTGCTGGCCGAAATCGGCGTTCAGCGCCTGCTGGTCTCCATTCCCTGGGGCATTGCGCGCCTGCAGGCGGCAGTGGCCGAGTTCCTGCCCGGTCCGCCGCTGACCCGCGATCAGGTTGAGCTATTGAAGAGCGACAATGTTCTCTCGGGCTCGGCGCCGGGTCTGGCGGATATCGCAATCCAACCGACTGCCGTAGAGCTGATCCTGCCGACCTATCTCGACCGCTTCCGCAAAGGCGGCCGCACCGGTCAACGCAGCAAAGCCTATCCGTGATCCTTTTCGCCGCTTAGTCTCGACTCATGTCTCGGCCGGTTGGCGTCCCGGCTCGCGCACCTTTGTCAACACGCCTAATCCAGCCAGAAGCAGCACCATAATCGCGCCCAATCCTGCCCGCTGGCTGTGGGTAGTCGCAGTGATCCAGCCGAAGATCGTCGGACCCACAAAGCTGACTGCACGTCCGGTCAGCGCGTAAAGGCCGAACACCTTGCCGACTTGGCCCTCCGGCGCCAGTCGCACGGCCAGCGACCGGCTTGAAGCCTGAGCGGGGCCGATAAAGACCCCCAGGGCCAGCGCCAATCCGAAGAATAAAATTTTGTCGTGCGCCAGAACGATTCCCAGGCCGAAGATGATCAGTCCGGTAATCGACAGCATGATGGTGGTTTTCGAGCCGATCCAGTCGTCCAACCAGGCGAATGCCGCCGCACCCAGTCCGGCGGTGACGTTTAGGCCGATACCGAAAATCACCAGTTCGTTGAATCCCAGGCCGAAGGTGCCGCCGGCATACAGTCCGCCGACCGCCAGTAAAGTGGTGATCCCGTCGCGATAGATTGCCTGGGCGACCAGGAACCAGGCCAGCTGCGGAGTCTTGCGTAGGTTCGCGAATGTGTGGCGCAGGTCGATCAGGCCCTGATGGACCGCCGTCGTCGCCTTAAGCCCGGTCTTGCGGATGTCGGGCACCAGGATGAACAAAGGCCATCCGAACACAGCTGCCCAAACGGCCGCCAACGGGCCGGTTGCACGAATATTCGCCGCGTGCCCATGGGGCATAATCGCCATCAGTCCAAGTGCGGCGGCGAGACAGACGATCCCTCCGGCATAGCCGGATGCCCAACCCCATCCTGAGATTCGTCCCAAACGATGGGTCGGCGCGATGCCGGGCAGCAAGGCGTTATAGAACAAGAGGCCCAGTTCCATGGCGACGATGCCCGCTCCCGATACGATCAGCACAGGCAGCGAAAAGAACGGCTCGGGCTTGGCGAACCACAAAAGCCCGGCAGCCAGAATGACGATGCTGAGGCTTATCGCGATGCCGCGCTTGGCATGTCCCATCCGGTCGGCGATCGCCCCCATTGGCGGGCTCAGCAGGGCGATAACGATGCCTGCGATCGCGATCATAAAGCTCCATTGCGCGCTGCCGATCGTCGGGTCGGGGGCAATGGCCTTGGCGAAATAATTGCTGATGATGAAGGTCGACACGATGGTGGGAAAGGGCGAGATAGCCCAATCAAACAGACACCATGCGGCCGTGACCAGCGCCCGGGGCGCGGCGGAATCGGGGATGGTGCGGGCATCAGCGTCGGCGGTCAATGGCAGCATGCCCCCTTATAACTATGTTTGCCGCTGTCGCCACAGCGCTTTCACGGTTCAGCGCCATACAATAGATTCGCCTTACAGATGGCGGGAGGAATTGATGGAAGCGGATTTGGGAACAGAACAATATTGGTCAGGGCTCCAGGCGAGTCTGGCGCAAGGGGCCATCCTGGTAACCGACAGCGGCCAGTCTCCGTGGGGGCAGGTCCTTCTTTCGCACGATCAAATTCTCTTCGCAGACGAACCGGCGGCGCTGCTTGGCCGCAACAGCGGCCCTGCTCCGACGGAGATCGTTCTGATGGCGCTGGGCGCCTGTACCGCCATTACCGTGCGGATGTATGCAGCACGTAAGGGCTGGACCATCGACCGGATCGCAGTGCGTCTGCGCTATGAGTCGGGCGAACACAAGTCGATCGAACGCATTATCGAATTGGACGGACCGCTCGTCGCCGAGCAGCGGGCACGCATTCTGGCGATCGCGGAAAAATGTCCGGTTCATCAGATTTTGACCGGCGGCGTCTCCATCCGCTCACAGCTTGCGGCGGCACATTAGGTTGATCGATCCGCTTGGCGGAGGCACAGTCCGGCGCATGAGCGATTCGTCCAATCCAAATTCACACAAGCGGCCCCACGCCCTGGTCTTCGATTCCGGTGTCGGCGGCCTGTCGGTGATGCGTGAAATCGCGGTGCTGCTGCCGCATCTGCGCTTGACCTATGCTGCCGACAATGCAGGCTTTCCCTATGGCTTGAAGGCTGAGCGCGAATTGGTTGCGCGCGTCTCTGCGGTTGTGCGGGCGCTGGTCGAATCTACGACACCCGACATAGTGGTTATCGCCTGCAACACCGCCAGCACGACGGCACTGGATGCGGTCCGGCAGTTTCTGACCATTCCGGTAATCGGGGTTGTGCCCGCGATAAAGCCCGCTGCCGCCGCTAGCCGGACCCGAGTCATCGGTCTTTTGGGAACCAGGGCAACGGTTGCTTCGTCCTATACCGGCGCCTTGATCGATGAGTTCGCCGTCGGCTGCACCGTGCTCACTCACGGGTCGCCGGAGCTGGTCGAAGCGGCCGAGCGCAAGATGCAGGGTCTGCCTGTCGATGCCGCCGAACTGGCTGCCGTCGTGGGGCACTTGTTCGATCAGCCGGGGGGCGACCGCCTGGATACTGTTGTTCTCGGCTGCACCCATTTCCCGCTGCTTGGCGCGGAGTTGGCCGCAGCTGCCCCGCACCCTGTTGCCTGGATGGATTCGGGCTCGGCCATCGCCCGCCGGGTATCGACGATACTGGGCCCGATCGACATTCATGCGGCGGACAACGGGATCCCACACCGTGCGATCTTTACTGCCCGGGTTCCCGCCATCGAACGTATGAGCCTAGGCCTGACCGGCTTTGGCCTAGCCGAAATCGATTTTCTCGAGATTTAGGCGCCTCGCCCACATTGATCATTTGCCCGCGACTTAATCCCGAATTTGCTTTGCTCACGCCGACCTATGCCATCGGTACGGCCGCGGCATTCTGGCTGATCCAAAGACTGGCCGTCGTCTTGTGACGCGCCGGTCAACGTCCGGCTGAACGAGCCTTCGCTCCGGCTGCAGCACGGGCGACGGACAGCAAAGCGTCGGCAGCTAAAAGCGCATCGTTTGCGCCGGTCCGTTTCGACTGGGCTTCGGCTTCGACCAAGCGGTCGAGCGCGGCCTGAATCCGCGGCAGAGGCCAGCGGTGAGTGTCGCCGGCAAAGGCATCCTTCATCTTGTAAAATACCGGTGGCTGAAGCAGCGACAAAGCGCGGTCCAGCGACGTTCCGGCATCTATTCGTGCCCGCGTAAGATGAAGGCGGCGGAAATAATTCTGGGCGACGCGCAGAATCGCGACACCCGCCACGCCCTCTCCCGCAAGCCGCGCCAGACAACGGTCCAGCTCCGGAAAATTCCCGTCCATCGTCGCGCGCAGCGTATCGTCCATGCCCAGTGTCGCCGTATCGACGACCGCAGCCTCGACATCGGCGATGGAGATGGACCGCGTGTCGCCCATATAGACCAACAGCTTTTCCAGCTCGCCGCGGGCCAGCATGCGGTCGCCCACCAGGCTTGATGCCAAAAGGCGCATAGCGTCGGGGTCGATCGTCTTGCCGGCCTCGGAAATCTGCGCGCCAAGCGTGCGGGATAATCCAGCCTCGTCTTCTATGTAACATGGCATCGCGGCCGCTGCGGCGGCGCTTTCGGCCAGCTTGCGAAGGCTGGAGCGCGTCGGCAGGTCGCCAGCCTCTATGACCGTGAGGCTGTCTCCCGACGGGGCTTCCAGCAGTGCTGTCAACGCGCGCGTGACCTTTTCCGACCCATCGCGGATGCGGATCAGCCGCCGTCCGCCCATCAGCGACATGGAGGACGCCTCGTCTGCCAATAGGGACGGATCCGCCCCCACTGCATCGGCCGTCAGAACCGCGACTCTGAAGGGATCGTTCAGGTCGGCAACGACGTTGCGTCCCAGCTGTGCCGCACGCTCGCGCACCAAGCCTTCGTCGGCGCCGAAGATCACGACGGCCCGCACAGCCGGGTCGGGCCGGGCCAGGAATCGTTCGATTGCCGCGCCCTGAAGTTTCATGCGTTGGGAAAACTCATCCGCAGGTCAATTCCTACGGCGCGGTTTTAAAATACAGCGCCAGATGTTGCGTCATATCCTCGGACAGCTGCTGCAAACCTTGCGCTTCGGCATCCTCCTGACTGAGGACTGAACTGAACTGATTAATCAGTATGTTGTAGCCGGTCGAGGTGCGCAGCGTTTCCGTCAACAGGGTCTTTCCGGATTGCTCGTCGACCAGCGAATATTTGACCGTGATACGTACCTGGCCGCGGGTCGAGGTCGAATTCTGCTGAAGACCCAGATTAACGATCGCTTTGGTGATAGCCACGCTCAGCCGGTAACGATAATCTCCGGCCGCGCCGTTGGGGTGAAGCGCGTCGATCAGCAGGTTGCGCATCTGCTGGCCGATCCGATCGGGCAGCGGCGGAATCTCGATCGCTGCAAATTGCGAGATGACCGCCGGGGCATGGTTGGCGCTGTGCGCGCCGTAAAGCGGCGTGAATCCGCAACCCGCCAGAACCGACAGCGCGCCTGCGACGGAGAGTTCGCGCAGATACCGGCTAAGCGACCTAGACGACGACATTGACGATCCGATTTGGCACGACGATCACCTTTCTGGCGGGTTTGCCCGCCATGGCGGCGACGATGCGTGAATCAGCCAGCGCCGTCGTTTCGGCCGAAGCCGCATCGCAGTCGCGTAGTAGATCGATCGTCGCCTTCAACTTGCCGTTGACCTGAATGGCAATAGTCACGGTATTGCTGATTAGTAAGGCCGGATCGGCATTCGGCCAAGGCTCTTGCGCCAGCAGCCGGTCATGACCCAGCACCTGCCACAGTTCCTCGGCCAGATGCGGCATCATTGGCCCGGCCAAGCGGATCAATATATCAATCGATTCGGTCAGGGCCTCGGCCAAGACTGGCCCGACCGGTCGGCGGCCGTCTTCGACATGCAGTGCTGCGATCTGATCGCCGATGGCGTTCGACAGGATACGCACCTCTGCGACAGCGCTGTTCAAGGCGAAAGCGTCGATGCTGGCCGACATCCTGTCGATTGCGCGATGCGCGACACGGCGAAGTTCCAGTGCCTTATCCGCGCCTGGGCCGTCCTGTCGACTTTCGATCGTCTGATAGTCCTCGATCAGGCGCCACAGTCGGTTGACATAGCGCCAGGCGCCTTCGACACCGGCCTCCGTCCATTCCATGTCCCGTTCCGGGGGCGTGTCAGACAGCATGAACAGGCGCACCGCGTCGGCGCCATAGCCGTCGATAATTGCCGCCGGGTCGACCGTGTTGCGCTTGGACTTCGACATTTTCTCGATGCGTCCTGCGGTCAGCACCGCCCCGTCCGCGACGCGGATTATCCCGCCGCCCTCGGTGCGCTGAATCTCTGCCGGTGACACCCACTCGCCGTCCGGCGCGCGATAGGTTTCATGCGTAACCATGCCCTGCGTGAACATGCCGTCGAACGGCTCGGCCAGGTCAAGATAGCCGCATTTGGATAACGCACGGGTGAAAAACCGCGCATAGAGCAGGTGCAGAACTGCATGTTCGACGCCGCCGATATATTGATCGACCGGCAGCCAATATTGCACGGCTTCTCGGGTGAAGGGCCTGTCAGTCTCATGCGGCGAGCAGAAGCGCGCAAAATACCAGGAGCTTTCGAAGAAAGTATCGAACGTGTCTGTCTCGCGCTCAGCCTTTCCCCCGCAGATCGGGCAAGCGACATGCTTCCAGGTCGGGTGATGTGACAGCGGGTTGCCCGGCTTGTCGAAATCGACATCCAGCGGTAGCGTCACCGGCAGCTGATCCTTAGGCACCGGCACGATACCGCAGGTCGGGCAGTGGATGATCGGGATCGGGCAGCCCCAATAGCGCTGGCGGCTGACGCCCCAGTCGCGCAGCCGATAAACGGTGGTGCCGTAGCCGCGCCCCAGCGCCTCCAACTCAGAGATCGCCCGGCGCTTGCCACCCTCGACGTCAAGCCCGTCCAGGAATTTGGAATGAGCCAATGCGCCCGGTCCCGTATAGGCCTCGTCACCGACCACAAAGCTGTTCGCATCGGTTCCCGCCGGCACGACGACCGCCGTTACCGGCAGGCCGTATTTGCGGGCGAAATCCAAGTCGCGCTGGTCGTGTGCCGGGCAGCCGAAGATGGCGCCCGTGCCATATTCCATCAGCACGAAATTCGCGACATAGACAGGTAATTGCCAGTTCGGGTCGAAAGGGTGGATCGCCTTCAGCCCGGTATCGAACCCGCGTTTCTCGGCGGTCTCGATCACCGCCTCGCTGGTGCCAGTCTGGCGGCACTCGGCAATGAATTCAGCCAGCGCGGGATTTCCGGCAGACAGCTCCGCCGCCAACGGATGGTCGGGGGAAATCGCCAGGAACGAAGCGCCGAACAAAGTGTCAGGCCGTGTCGTATAAACTTCGACATCTTGACTTCTGCCGGCCAATGGGAAGGTCAGCCGCGCGCCGGACGATTTGCCGATCCAGTTTGCCTGCATCGTGCGGACCTTGTCGGGCCAGCGGTCCAGCGTCTTCAGTGCCTCAAGCAATTCGTCGGCGAATTCGGTGATTTTCAGGAACCATTGCGACAGCTTGCGACGCTCGACCGGCGCACCCGAACGCCAGCCGCAGCCGTCGATCACCTGCTCGTTGGCCAAAACGGTGTTCTCCACCGGGTCCCAATTGACCCAGCTTTCCCGGCGATAAGCCAAGCCGTTCGACAGGAAATCCAGGAACATCGCCTGTTCGTGTTTGTAATATTCGGGCTCGCAGGTCGCGATCTCACGGCTCCAATCGATCGTCAACCCGATCGATTTCAGCTGTGTGCGCATGCCGTCGATATTCTGGCGGGTCCAGATCGCGGGGTGGACTTTGTTTTGAAAGGCCGCGTTCTCCGCCGGCAGTCCGAATGCATCCCAGCCCATTGGATGCAAGACGTTATAGCCCTGGGCGCGGCGCACCCGGGCGATAAGATCGCCCATCGTGTAATTCTTGACGTGCCCCATATGGATGCGTCCAGAGGGATAGGGAAACATCTCCAGCACATAGGCTTTGCCCCTGCTTTCGGCGTTCAGGGGGCCGGGCTCTTCGGTGGCGCGAAAACTGTCGCGCTCCTCCCAAATCTTTTGCCACTTGGCCTCGGTCTCACGGAAATTGTAACGCGCCATCTTAACGTTTTGCCTTGCTCGACGGCTGTATGCCGCCTTTTGTCATACCACGGTTCAGGAATGCGTGACCGGCGCCGATATGGCCCGCCACGCTTTGCGAAGGTCGAAATCGATCAGCCCCTTGTCGTCGACCAGGCGGCCGTCGCGATACAGACGATCGCGCGCCGTGTCGGGATATCCCGCAAGATCGAGCGTCGCCGTTCCGCACCCGGTGAGCGGTCCCGCGATCACCGCGAGCGCCAGACAGGAAAGATGGCTGATTGATCGTCGCATTTCGCCCTTGCAGCTAGCAGATGCGCTACGCGACGGCAATTCCGCTTCCATCCTGCGACCGTGCGGCTAAAGTCTCCGCGACACTGAAAAGGTTCAATTCATGCCGTCATTCACTCTTCGATTCGACCTGCGCGCCTTTCCCGGCGGCGCGCGCCACGACGCCTTGTACGAGGCTGCCGTCGACATGGCCGAATATGCCGACCGGCACGGCTTTTACGGAGTCACTCTGTCCGAACATCATGGCGTGGCCGACGGATACCTGCCGTCACCCATCGTACTGGCCGGGGCGATGGCCGCACGGACCCAAAAAATCCGTCTGCAATTCATGGCGATCATTGCGCCGCTGCACGATCCATTACGCCTGGCGGAAGATATCGCCGTGCTGGACAATATCAGCAAAGGCCGGGTCGATCTGACAGTTGCCGGGGGCTATGTGCCTTTCGAATTCGGCATGTTCGGAAAGGCGATGAAAGATCGCGGTACGCTTACCGAAGAGGCGATTGCGACCCTGAAAGCTGCCTGGACGGGCGAGAATTTTGACTATCGCGGCCGACCCGCGCGTGTCACGCCCCGCCCGCTCCAGACGCCGCATCCGCCGATCTGGATGGGCGGCTCGGTACCGGCCGCCGCCAAAAGGGCCGGGCGGCTGGCCGACGGCTTCATCACCCACCGCGAAGATTTGTATAAAGTCTTTTTCGACGAGGCGAAGGCCCACGGCAAGTCACCCTGGCCATTCACCTCCTCCAGCCCCGGCTTCGTCTATGTAGCCGAGGATGTCGAGGCGGCCTGGAAGGTGATCGGCCCACACGCGATGCACGAAACCAATTCTTATGGCGAATGGGTGGCCGCGGCCGGAACCGACGGACGCTTCGTCCAGGTCCGATCGATCGATGAAGTCAGGTCGACTGGGGCCTATCTGGTGGTGACGCCCGATCAATGTATCGCACTGGCAAAATCTTTCGCCAATTTCACGCTGCATCCGCTGATGGGCGGGCTCGATCCGGATTTCGCCTGGGCCGGACTTAAACTGTTCGTCGAAAAGGTGATGGCCCGGCTTTAGCGCGATGTGGAGGGGGGGATCATAATGCCGAAAACCTGGCTCGAAGCCGCTCTCAGCGGACCATGGACCCGCAAGAACCAGCCCCGCATCCCGATCACCGTCGCTGAAATCGTCGCCGACGGCATCGCCGCCGCCAATGAGGGCGCGGCCATCATCCATGTCCACCCCTACGATGAGGCCACCGGACGTCAGAAAGACGATGCCGATATCTATGCCCGGATCATCGAAGGCATTCGCGCCAAGGTCGACGTCATCGTCTATCCGACCCTGCCCAGCGACCCGCAACCGGGGTCTGAACTCAGCGGTGTCGGCGCCCACAGGCACGCGCCGGTAGAGGAACTGGCGCGGCGCGGGCTCATCGAATGGTCGCTGGTCGACCCCGGCTCGGTCAATCTCAGCGGCTATGACGAGATCGCCCAGGACAAGGTCGGCAGCGTCTATCTGAACGTCGAATCCGACGCCCGCGCCGGCTTTGCCACAGCCGAACATTACGGTCTGCGGCCTAGCTGCGCGGTGTTCGAACCGGGGTTCATCCGGCTAGGTGCCGCGCTCGCGGCGCGTTTTCCCAGGGTGAAGACGCCGCTCTACCGCCTCATGTTTTCCGAAGGCTACACCTTCGGCTTCCCGCCCAAGCTCTATGGCCTCGAAGCCCATTTGGCGACGTTGGCCGATAACGCGCCGCACGCCCCCTGGATGGTGGGCGGGCTGCGCTGCGACATCACGCCTTTGATCGAAGCCGCCGTCAACCGCGGCGGCCATGTGCGGGTGGGCCTTGAGGACATGGCCTATGGCTGCGACCGCAGCAACGCCGATTTGGTCGCGGCGGGCGCCAGAGAAATCCTGCGCGCCGGGGGGCGCTAGCGACCGCACAGGATATCCGCGCGGCGCTGGCGGCGATCGATTAGCGGCCGGGTTCTGCCAGCATTTTGTCGATCACTTCGGCCACCCGGGCCGGCGCATCTTTTTGCTCGACGCGAGCGATCTCGCCATAGGTCTCGCCATGGGCCAGCCAATAGCCGGTGATGATCCAGGCCGCATAAAGGGCCTCACCCTTGACCCCGGCAGGTCCGGCTGCAAGCGTGAATGTGCGGATCGTTCCTTCGTCCTTGCGCCTCAGAACCGCGCGGATATCCAGCAGGATCGGTGTCCGACGATCTTTGGCCGCATCCAACCAATCGGCCGGCATCGCGAACAGTGTTGCGACCGGCGAGTCGGGTGACTGATCATGCGCCGCACGTGCCTTCAGCCCCTCGGCAATGATTAGCCCTGCAATATCGCGGTTCGACTGCGCCGCGAGCGCCATCGCGCTGGAAAGAGCGAGCGCGGCGCCGGCCAATTCCGCGATAAGGCAGACTGCTGCCAAATTTACTCGCCCAGCTTTTCGAAACTCGGCGGCGGCGGGTCGATGACGGTGGGGCCGGATGCGGCGACGCCAAGGACCGCCAGATTACGTTCGCTCATCCCGGTCGGCAGGAAGCGAAAGCCGCCGTCGATGCCGATGTAGCCATTGGGTTGCAGCAGGATATCGCGGCTGAAGGGGTTTGGGTTGCCCGCCGCGCTCCGCGCGACAGATGCCGCCAGCGCCACCGAATCATAGGCCAAGGTGGCGATCCGGGGCGGACGGTAGTTGAAGATTTGCTGAAAGCGGACGGCGAAATCGTTGAAATTTCCTGGCACCGGCGAGGCATACCAGCCGCCGGCCAGCGCCGGCGTTTGGGCGACTGCCGGATCGTCGGCCCACAGGCCTGTTCCTAGCAGCTGCACCGGATGTGCCGCAGCAAAATCGCCTATAGCCGGGGCCAGAGAGACCAGTTGATCGCCGCCCAGCGCCACCAGCAGCATCTGCGGCGGGTCGTCGGCCAGGCTGTCGAGCTGCGCCTTTACGTCCTTGCTCAAGGTCAGAACACGCGGTGCGGGCAGGCCTAGTTGTGTGCGGAGCAGCGAAATTTCAGCCGATACAGCGACGCCATAGGGATTGTCCGGCACCAGGGCCGCCAGCTTGGTCATGCCGCGCGATTTGGCGAAGCCGACGACGCGATCGACCTGTCCGGCAGGCAGGAAGCCCATCACGAACACATTGCCGCCCGCGACCGTGGCGTCGGTCGAGAAAACGATGGCGCTGATCGCGCTGCCGGCGACGGCATCACGAACCGGCGGAACCGATGCCGAGAAAACCGGCCCCAGGATCAGCCCGGCCCCATCGGCAAGTGCCTTGGCTGCCGCCGCGCTTGCCCCGTCGGGCGTGCTGCCGGTGTCGCGCGGCAGCAGTGCGATATCGGTCGAGACGTCGAACAGGGCCATATTCGCCGCGTCCAGCATGGCCTGGCCGACCGAATTGTTTGGACCGGTCAGCGGCACCAGCAGCGCCACCATGGCGCGTCCGGCAGTAATGGCCTCCTGCGGGGTCGAGACTGCAGCCGCCACGGGTGGCGGTAGGGGCGCCGGCGGCGGTATCGGTGAGGCGCTGACGGCAGGGGGGGCAGGCTGAATGGCTTGCGGCTGGCCGGGCGGCGCGGTACAGCCGGAAAGTTGGGCTGCGATCACCACGGCGGATAGCGCCAAAGCGGCGCTGACAAATCGAATACGAAAGGAATGCCGGGCCATGCGATCTCCGGGGGAGGCGAAGCGGGCCGAGCGTAGCGAGCCGTCTCGTGCAAGTAAATCGACGCCCGAAGATGGCGACGCCCGGAAATCGACTTTGTCGCCGGGAACGCTCGTCGTCGTCTCGACGCCGATCGGCAATTTGGATGATTTTACCGGCCGCGCGGTCGATTGCCTGATTGATGCTGCCGTCGTCGCCTGCGAGGACACGCGCGTTACCGCAAAGCTGCTCTCGGCCTATTCCATCCATACGCCGATGGTCGCCTACCACGAACATAATGCCGCGCGCGTCCGGCCGCAGCTGATCGAGCGGCTGAAGCAGGGTCAGATTGTGGCGCTCGTCTCAGACGCCGGTACGCCGCTGATTTCGGACCCCGGCTATAAGCTGGTTGAGGCGGCGATCGCCGAAAATATTCCGGTCACCGCCGCGCCCGGCGCCTCGGCGCTGCTGACCGCACTCGTTTTGTCAGGCTTGCCCAGCGACAAGTTTCTTTTTGCCGGCTTCCTTCCGCCAAAGGGGCCGGCGCGCCGTACCGAAATTCGCGCCCTGTCGTCAGTTCCGGCCACGCTGATCTTCTATGAGGCGCCACAGCGCATCACCAAAGTCTTGGCCGATCTGCTCTCCGTCCTGGGACCCCGGCCTGCCGCGGTCGCCCGCGAACTCACCAAGCGCTTCGAAGAGGTTCGACGCGGTACGCTCGATATTCTCGCTGCCCACTACGAAGCAGCGGATCAGCCAAAGGGTGAAATCGTCATTCTGGTTGGGCCGCCCGGCACGGGAAGGGACAGCGGCCAGATGACCGACCGCGATATCGATTCGGCTTTGGAAAAGGCGCTGGCCACCAATTCCGTGCGTGAGGCTGCGTCTATTGTCGCGGCGGAAACCGGGCTGCCGCGCCGAACCGTCTATGCCCGCGCGCTTAAGCTTCGCGGCAATCCCGATGAGGTATAGAGTTAGGGTACATCGCCGCAATCGGCGCAAAGCAAAACGGGGAATGTGATGGACCGACGAGATTTCATGACGCTGATGGCGGCTGCCGGTGGAGCACCGGCGCTGAGTTGGCCGGGAACTGCTGCGGCGGCAACCGAAACCCCGGCCCCGCTGCAAACGCAAAGCCGCGTGGCATTCCTCGAGTTGCTGACGCTGCTGCAGGAAATCGACCGCCGCTATCTCAGCGCCGAATGGAATTTCAGCCGGCCGCAGGATATCTCCGACGGGCATCGCGACATCATGCATCTGCTCGCAGCCGGACTGAATCTGATCGCCGAGTCCGACCCGGAACGGCCGGCCTTCCACCGTATGGTGTCCCCGGTCGTGAAGTTTCAGGGGGATAACCCAGATGCGATTTATTACTCGACGCTGATCCGCGATGACCGCGCCTATCGCATTCGCGGCAATGTCGGCGGGGCGACCTATACTTCGATCAGCATGGAGATCGGCAGCGCCGGGGGGCATTATCCGACCGGTGTCGCCCGAGCGATCAACGACAAGGAACTGAAGATCGCACCGGACGGTAGCTACGAAATGATCCTCAGCCCCGAAAAGCGGCCCGGCAACTGGTTCAAGCTTGAGTCAGGAACCGGCAGCGTGACCACGCGGCATTATTTCGAAGCCCTGCATTCCATTGCGGCCGACCCGATGAAGGTCATCCCGCTGACGATAGAGCCGCTCGACCCGGTTGCGCCCAAACCCGCGCCGACAGACGAATCGATCGCCGCGAGCATCCGCAGCGTCGGGAACTGGGTGCGCGGTTTCACGCTGGACCAGCCGCCCTTGCTGAATTCGGGCAAGCCCCTGCCGAGTTGGGTGTCGGTCGTTCCCAACAAGTTCAACCAGCCCGCCCTGCCGGACGGCACCGTCGGCTTTGCCAATCGCGATGCGCATTACGCGATGGCGCCCTACTTCCTGAAGCCTGACGAGGCGCTGGTGATCGAGGGGCGCTTCCCCAAATGCCGCTTCGCCAATGTCATGCTGTGGAACCGGTTTCTCCAGACCTACGACTATATCAACCATCGGGTTTCGCTGAACCGCAAACAGACCAAGGCCGCGCATGACGGCAGTTTCCGCATGATCGTTGCTCACAGCGACCCCGGCCTGCCCAACTGGCTCGATACCCAGGGACGACCCAGCGGTCTGATTTATTGGCGCTTCATCTTTCCGGAAGAAACGATTCAGCCCATCGCATCGCGGGTTGTACCTCTCGCCAGTCTGACCAAGGGCTGATCCGGGTGGCGCGGGCCGCGGGCAGGAAAGAAAGCGCCGCCTCAGGCCCGTCGCCCTGCGGCCTACCGACGTGGTCACGCGGGGAAGCGTCTGGCTGCGTTGCGCCTGCTGCTGACCGGTTACTGTATCCTCGCCCGTCGGTATCGCACCAAAGTGGGCGAGATCGATCTGGTGGCCCGCCGGGGCGATGGGGTGGCCTTTATCGAGGTCAAAAGACGCGATGAATTGTCCGCAGGGCCTGAGGCGGTAACGCCGCAGTCGCGAACGCGGATTCGCCGCGCAGAGGAATTATATGTGCGGCGCAATCCCGCTCTAGCGGAACGCGCCTTGCGCTTCGATATTATCGTGATTACGCCTTAGTCCTGGCCGCGGCATATTGTGGACGCCAGGCGGGGTTTCTAGGGTGGAAAGCCGACGGCATCTTTGGAGTCATGGGCAATGCGCCGGGCCGAGATTTTGAGTGCGCTTGAGTCAGTGGGCTTGCAGCCGGACGAGACGATCGATCTCGCCGAGGTGGCGCTGCTTCTGGCTGCGCTCGATCAGCCCGAGGCAGATCTGGCGCCCTATCGGCGCCATCTGGCTCAGTTGGCGTCGAACCTGGCCGACATTGAAGTCTCGGAAAACGATATACTGGGGGAACGCGCCGCGGCCTTGGCCTATGTCATGGCCGAACAGCACGGCTATGCCGGTGACCGGCGAACCTATGACGACTTGCTGAATGCCAGCCTGATGGGCGTCATCGACCGCCGTAAAGGTTTGCCTGTTGCGCTCGGCATATTATATCTCCACGCGGCGCGGGCGCAGGGCTGGCGGGCTGTGGGCATCAATTTTCCAGGTCATTTCCTGGTTGCGATCGAAGACGACGACGAGCGCGTGATCCTCGACCCGTTTGAGGGCGGAACGCAGGTCGATCTGCCAAGGCTGCAGATGATGCTGAAGACGGCGTTAGGCCCGGATGCCGAGCTTCAGCCTGAATTCTATGCCTCGATGACCAATCGCGGCGTTCTCCTGCGTCTGCAGAACAACATCAAAAAGCGGGTACTCGATGCCGGCGATCAGGCACGCGCCGCATCGGTGCTCGAGGGTATGCTCGCGATCGCGCCCGAATTGCCCGATCTGTGGCGCGAAGCGGCCGAACTCAGGGCGGAACTCGGCGAGATGCGCTCCGCGCTTCAAGCTCTCGACCGGCTATTGCAATTGGCCGACGACAGTCAGCGCAGCGAGGCTATGGCGCTGCGCCGGAATATCGCCACCCGCATCAATTGATCCCTAAGACAAGAGAAACCGAATGACGCTCAATGTCGCGTTCCAGATGGACCCGCTGGAAACGATCAATATCGACACCGACTCCAGCTTCATGATGGCTTTGGAGGCATTGAAGCGCGGCCATTCGCTGTATCATTATTTGCCCCGCCAGCTGGCGCTCGAAGGCAATCAGCTGAGCGCCGTCGCCCGGCCCTTCACCGTGCGGCGCGAACGCGGCAATCATTTCACGGTCGGTGCGCCGGAGCGGATCGAGCTGTCGCGGCTGGACCTGGTGATGATGCGCCAGGACCCGCCTTTCGACATGTCCTACATCACCGCCACCCATATGCTGCAGCATATTCAGCCGGGAACCCTGGTGCTGAACGACCCGGCATCGGTGCGCAACGCGCCGGAAAAGCTGTTTGTCACCCATTTCCCCGAACTGATGCCGCCGACCCTGATCACCAGCGATAAGGACGCGATCCTCGAATTTCGCGTCCGCCACAAGGACATCATCGTAAAGCCCCTGTTCGGCAACGGCGGGGCCGGCGTCTTCCATGTGACGCCGGAGGATGAAAACCTCGGTGCGCTGCTTGAGACTTTCACATTGCTGTACCGCGAACCAGTGATCGTCCAGCGCTATCTCCCGGAAATCCGCCAGGGTGACAAGCGCATCATCCTGATCGAGGGGGAGGCGGTGGGTGCCGTCTCACGCGTGCCGCAGCAGGGCGAGGCGCGGGCCAATTTCCATGCCGGGGGCGCAGCCCAAGCGACGGTTCTGACTAAGCGGGAACAGGATATCTGCGCCGCCATCGGCCCGACCTTGCGCGAACAGGGGTTGGTCTTCGTCGGCATCGACGTGATCGGCGACTACATGACCGAAATCAACGTCACCTCGCCAACCGGCATTCAGGAAATCAACCGCCTAAACGGTGTCTCGCTCGAAGCCATCCTATGGGACGCGATCGAGGCGCGGCTGGGCTGACGAGCAATATTGAGAGGAGAGAAGCAAATTGGGAAACGATCAGGCGTCGCTTCGAAAGCTCATATATTGAAGTAAGGTTCTCTTTCGTGGTGACTACGATCTGACGGTTCCCATTCGACGCCTCTTACGAATTCAAGAGCAGTAGTCGGTCGCGCTACAGACAATACGCTCCTTTCTAGCACCCCGTCATATGCGAACGGTGTGGGATAGTGGGGCCGGGATTTGAGGGAATCCATATTTCGCTCCCCACAACGACATACCCCTATTCCTGAAGAATATTCAAAATCTTTAGCCTGTTCGATCGTGACCAGGCGCGTTCAGTGCCCGCGCGATATGAGCCGTCGAGAAGATGGAGTAGCAGGATCGAATACCAATCTACATTGAGATGCTTCAAACCAGCGTCTCTTCGACAATGCGGGGATTGCGCGCCAGCATCGCGAGAAGAACGCGCGCCGGTCCTTCGGGCGCACGTCTGCCTTGCTCCCAATTGCGCAACGTAGCGGCGGACACACCGATCCGGCGCGAAAATGCTATCTGCGACAAACCCGTGCGGCGGCGGACTGCCGAGACATCGATCGCGGCTGGAACATGCACCACAAGGCCGGGAACTTCGTCGCCGCGAGCATGCGCTAATGCCTCTCCCAGGCCGCGCATGATTCGATTTGCACTATCTTTCATCTCGTTGTCCTCGCTTTCCAGAAACGGCTGATAGCGTCGGTTGCCTTTTTGAAACCGGAAATTTCGGTCGCCGAGAAGTTGGCGCGGTCACCTTTGCTTAATATCGCCAAAAGATAAGTCGGCGCATCCGGTCCAAAATAGGCGGTGATAACTCGATAGCCGCCGCTCTTCCCTTTACCCCTTCCGGCGACCCGCACTTTACGGACACCGCCCGAGCCGCGGATTTCAACGCCATGTCGAGGATCGCCTGCGATCAAATCGACGATGGTCCTGCGCTCGACTTCACTCAGACCTGCCTCCGCTGCGTCCCGCAAAGATTGCGCGGTTTCCGCAACCGTTTGCCACCCGGTTCCATAACCGGAAATTACGCCATTGGCGTATATGCGTCAATGGCGTATGCCTACTTCCCGTCGACGGTGATCGCCAGAACCGCATCGCCGTGATGGGGCGACGACAGGGCGGAGTTGCCGCCGTTGAGGAACAACGTGCCGCCCGAGACGATCTGCGGTGATCCGTCCAGGTTGCCGCCAAAGGCCTTCACCCCGTTGACCGCGTCATAGGTTTGGACATTGTCGAAATCCCACAATATCGCGCCCGTCTTGGTGTCGTAGGCGCGCAGATGCCCATCGATACCGGCCGAAAAGGCGACGCCAGGGATCAGGGTCACCGCGGCGGTCTGCTTATGGATACAGCCGAGAGCTCCCCAACCGCAGGGCTGGGCCGGGGATTCGGTGTGCCATAGGATTTTGCCGGTCTTCAGATCGATCCCGCTGAAGCCGCCTTGCTTGCCTTCGGTCAGCGCCAGGCTGGGCGTGCCGACATAGACGCGGTCATGGTCCGCCGCCGAGCCCCAGATCGGGTCTGATGACGAGCCTTTGCCCACCGTGGCCGACCATAGGATCTTGCCTTTATTGTCGGGGTCGAACGCCCAGACCATGCCGGATTTTGAGCCCGAAACGAGTATATCCTTGCCGTCCGCCATCGTGGTCAGCAGCGGCGGGCTGCTGAAATCATGGTCCGGCCCCTGCGGCGAGGGGCAATTGCCGACCGGCTTGCCGTCGCATTTGTAAAGCCACGCATCGCCGGCCAGAACCTGGCTCGCCCACATGCGCTTGCCGGTCTTGATGTCGAAGGCGACTACGGCGTCCGTCGCATCGGTCGGTTCGGTGGTGTAGGAATCGCCGGTCGCGGCATAGATCAGTCCGCGCTTTTCATCGACCGTCGGGGCCGACCACACGCCGGCGCCGGACGGGCCGAACATCTGCGTGCCGGCGCTGTTCTTGTGCGTCGGGTGCGGCGCTTCCGCGATCGTATAGCCCTTCCACAACACCTTGCCGGTGGCGGCTTCGATCGCTGTCACGCTGCCGCGGAATTTGCAGCACTCATAGGATGGGTCGTTGGCGTCGACTTCATCTGCGGATGTCGTCGGGGCATAGATCACGCCCTTGTAGAATGTGACCGATCCGACGACCCGCGCATTGCCGTAGTCGTCGGTCTTGGTTTCCCACAAGGTCTTGCCGGTCGCCGCATCCAGTGCGTGCACGGTGGCATGCTGGTCGCCGAAAAAGGCGCCGTACCGGCCCTCGGGCAGCTTGCCGACGGCGACCCCGTTCCGGATCGGCCCGTCGGCCTGATAAGACCAATAGGTACAGCCGGTTTTGGCATCCAGCGAGAAGACCTTGCCCATGCGGCTAGTCACGAACAGATGGTCGCCGGCCAGGGTCGGCGCCCCCGTCAGGCCGGGGAGTGCGAAGGCCCATTTGACCTTGAGGCGCGGCAGATCGGCAGCAGCAAAACCTGGCTCGGTCTGGAATCGGTCGTTGCGGACATCATGACCCCAGCTTGCCCATTGCTTGGGGCCCAGTTCGATTTTGCCTGGCGTTTTGCACAGATTGGCGTCCGCGGCGGCTTCGACATCGATTTCGCGACCGGTTAGGAATCGAGCAAGCGACTTTACATCTTCCGCCGACAAACCGGCCGCTTGCGTCACCATCTCGCCATGAGTCAGCGTGTAGATAATCTCACTGGGCAGGCGCGTCGACAGATAGGCCGTCGCCGGTGCGCGGCCTTCTTTCGCATCGTGGCAGCCGGAGCATCGCTCAGCGAACAGTGCCTTGCCTTTGACGTCGGTAGCCTGTGGTGCGGTGAGCTGCGGGAAGGCGCTTTCGGGCGCGCTTTTCTGCGCCTTTGCGTGGCCGGAATCGAACAGCGCCGCGCCGATCAACAACACCGCAAAATATTTATTGAGCACGCTGTACTTCCCTCATGAACGCCGCGCAGAGTTCATTTGCGCGTTCGGTCGGGGACGAAAGCCATCGGCGGCCCGCCGTGTCAAGCCGTACCGGGCGGGAACGGCTCAAATCACGATTTCCAACCGCGCCCAATGGCCCTATAGCAGAGTCATTATCGGCTAGGGGGTTGAAGAGCATGAAGGTGTCGGGCTGGATCGTTGGGACTGTTGCTTTGGCCGCTATCGTAGTGGCGGCCGCGTCGCCGGTTTGGGCCGACGACGCTGTGGTGAATATCTATAACTGGAGCGACTATATCGGTCCCGACGTCGTCTCCGGCTTTACCAAGGCGACCGGCGTTAAGGTCAATTACGACGTCTATGACGCCAACGAGACGGTCGAGGCGAAACTGGCCGCCGGTCATTCAGGCTATGATGTCGTCGTGCCGACTTTCATCCCGTTTCTCGCCCGCGGCATCCAGGCTGGTCTCTATGCCGAAATCGACCATTCCAAACTGAAAAACTGGGCCAATCTCGATCCCGCCCTGCTTGAAATGCTGGCGAAGAACGACCCGGGCAACAAGCATGCGATTCCCTATATCGCAGGTACTGTCGGTATCGGGGTCAATGTCAAAAAGGTCCAGGAGCTGCTGCCCGGCCAGCCGCTCGATAGTCTGGATATATTGTTCAAGCCCGAGAATGCCGAAAAGCTGAAGTCCTGCGGTATCACAGTGCTGGATTCGCCCAGCGACGTGCTGCCCGTCTTGCTTCATTACCTGGGCCGCGACCCCAACAGCGAAAAGCCCGAGGATCTGGATGCGGTGACTGATCTGATGCTCAAGATCCGGCCCTTCATCCGCAAGTTCGACAGTTCTGGCTATATTAACGATTTGGCGAACGGCGACGCCTGCATTTCGCTGGGCTATTCAACCGATGTGGTCATCGCCGGCGTACGCGCCAGGGACGCGAAGAATGGTGTCGAGGTCCAGTTCCATATCCCCAAGGAGGGAACGCTCGAATATATCGATTCGATGGCGATACCGGCTGATGCGCCGCACATGGATCTGGCGCTGAAATGGATCGACTATAATCTCGATCCCCAGGTGATGGCCGGCACGGCAAATGCCGTGAATGCGCGCACCGGCGTGAAGGCGGCGATACCCTTCGTTCGGCCCGAACTCGTCGCCGATCCACAGACCTATCCCAGCCCCGAGGTTCAAAAGACTTTGTTTACCGGCCTGGTGACGTCACGCGCCTATGACCGTTTGCGCAGTCGTGCTTGGACACGCATCCGGTCGGGTACATGAAGCTAGGCCGCGGCCGGGGGAAAGCCCGGCGATGACGGCTGATGTCGTTGTGGTGGGCAGTCTGGGGATGGATTTCGTCTTCCGTGTGCCGCGCCTGCCGCGCACCGGCGAAACGCTCAAGGGCCAGTCTTTCAGCACCGTTCCGGGCGGCAAGGGGGGCAATCAGGCGGTCGCCCTGGCCCGTCTTGGCGCGCGCGTTGCGATGGTTGCCTGCATCGGAGACGATGCCAACGGCCGGTCCTTACGCGCCGGGCTTGAAGCCGACGCCGTCGACTGCCGCGCCATCGAGTCTCTGGCGGATCAGGTCACCGGCGTCGCCATGGTCGCTGTCGACGACCAGGGGCAGAACGCGATCATCATCGTGCCTGCGGCCTATGGCATGCTGAGCCCGGAGATTGTGGCGCGCCATTCGGCCTTACTTGATCGGGCCAGGTTCGTGGTCTGTCAGATGGAGATCCCCGCCGATACGGTCGCCTGGACTATTCGCCATGCACGCCGCGCCGGGGCCAAGGTGGTACTGAACCCGGCGCCGATTTTGGGACCCCTGCCGCAGGACTGGCTGGATGCGATCGATTATCTGATCCCCAACGAAATTGAGGCTGAAGCGCTGTCGGGTATCAAAGTCGATTCTCCGGTCAGCGCCCAGGCCGCTGCCCGGCATCTGCGCGGCTGCGGTGCGGCTAACGTGCTGATCACGCTGGGCGCACAGGGCGTATTCGCGGCGACGTCGGACGGCGGCGAGCGCCACTATCCCGCCATTGCGGCTACGGCAGTTGACACGACCGCCGCCGGTGATGTTTTCGTGGGCGGCTTTGTCGCATCGCTTGCGTCGGGGGGATCGGTTGCCGATGCAATCGCCTTCGGTCAGGCTGCTGCGGCACTATCGGTGACACGCCACGGTGCGCAGACATCGATCCCGCGGCTAGAGGAAATCATGCGAAAGGGCGCTTAGGAAAAAATGGCACCGCTGATCAGGCTTGAAGGGCTGACCAAGCGTTTCGGAGAAACCGTCGCCGCCGATGACGTCACCCTCGATATTCTTGAGGGCGAACTGTTCGGGCTGCTCGGCGCATCCGGTTCCGGCAAGACGACATTGCTTCGGCTTCTGGGCGGATTCGAGACGCCGACGGCGGGCCGCGTGCTGATCGATGGGGTCGATGTGACCGCGTTGCCGCCCTATGAGCGGCCCACCAATATGGTTTTCCAATCTTACGCCTTGTTTCCCCATATGACGGTTGCGGCCAATATCGCCTTCGGCCTCAAGCAGGCGCGCATGCCGAAACCTGAGGCCGATGCCCGCGTCGAAGAGGTCATGGAACTGGTCAAGCTGACCGAGTTGGGCAAGCGCAAGCCGAGCGAACTGTCCGGCGGTCAGCGGCAACGTGTGGCGTTGGCCCGTGCCCTTGTGCTTAGGCCCAAGGTTCTGCTGTTGGACGAACCGTTGTCGGCGCTCGATAAAAAACTACGCGAACACACCCAGTTCGAACTGATGCGCCTACAGCGCGAACTCGGCATCACTTTCGTCATAGTCACCCACGACCAGGATGAGGCGATGGCCATGTGCAGCCGCATCGCCGTCATGGATATGGGCAAGGTGATCGAAACCGGGACACCGCGCGCAATCTATGAGCGTCCGCAGTGCCGCTTCGTCGCCGACTT
Organism: Rhodospirillales bacterium; assembly: GCA_003165335.1. Lineage (GTDB taxonomy): Bacteria > Pseudomonadota > Alphaproteobacteria > BOG-932 > Roseiterribacteraceae > BOG-932. Next base: position 55,882 of record PLTD01000127.1, read on the forward strand.
CATCGGCGGCGCCAATATCATCGATGCCGAACCGGTCGGTCCCTCCCGAGTCAGATTGCCGGCATTGGGCGTCGAATGTGCGGTCACCGATTCTCTTCCCGCAAAGGGCTGGGTGGCGTTGCGGCCTGAACGTATTTCGCTCAGCCACGAAGCGCCGGCTGGGGGCCCCTGGCCGGCTGGCCAGGTCGAGGCGGTTGCCTTTCACGGCGATTTTCAACTGTATCGCGTCAGGATGGATGGCGGCGTCGAACTGCGGGTCGCTGCCTCAAACGTACCAGGCGACCCCAAGCCGGGCGAGCGTGCCTTTCTATCCTGGCCGGCGGACGCGCCGGTGGCCCTCTCGCGGTGAGTGCGGCAACCGCTAGACGGCGCGGCGTCCTTGCCTTGCCTTGGATATGGCTCGGCCTGTTTGTGGCCGCGCCCTTCGTCATCGTGCTTGCGATCAGCCTATCCAGCGCCGGATACGGGTCGCCACCGATCGATTTCTTCATCGGCTGGCAGAACGGGCACCCGACTTTCAACATCAATCTCGACAGTTTTGAACTGCTCGCCAGCGATCAACTCTATATTCGCGGATTCTTGAACTCGATTGCGATTGCCGGTCTGACGACGCTCCTCTGCCTGCTGGTCGGCTATCCGATGGCCTATGTCATGGCCCGCGCACCCGCGCGGCTGCAGCCGCTGCTGGTGATGCTCGTCATTCTGCCCTTCTGGACCTCTTCTCTGATCCGCGTTTACGCCTGGATCGGCATTTTGAAGGAGAACGGTTTATTGAACGGCTTGCTGCTGCATCTCGGCCTGATCAGCCAGCCGCTTGTCATCCTCAATACCCCGATCGCGGTGCAGATCGGCATGGTCTACGCCTATCTGCCGTTCCTGGTTCTGCCGCTTTACGCGACCTTGCAGAAGCTCGACTGGACTTTGCTGGAGGCAGCGGCAGATCTTGGGGCCAAACCTTGGTCGGCTTTTTTCCGCGTCACCTTGCCATTGTCATGGCCGGGCACGCTGGCCGGTGCGCTGCTGGTGTTCGTTCCGGCCAGCGGTGAATATCTGATACCGGAACTGCTGGGCTCGTCCACCTTGCCGATGATCAGTACCGTGTTGTGGACCGAGTTTTTCGGAAATCGCGATTGGCCGATGGCCTCGCTGATTGCCGTCATGCTGCTGCTCGTTCTGGCGATACCCCTTCTTTTCCTGCGCGGCGGCCAGGCAACGGCGGGGCGAGTCTGATGCGCGTTTCGCGAGGCGCCAAGATCGCGGGCGGTACGGTGCTGGGGTTGGGTTATGCCTTCCTGTTCGCGCCGATCCTGTCGGTCATTGTCTATTCCTTCAACGAATCCCGCCTGGTGACTGTGTGGTCCGGCTTTTCGACCAAATGGTATGGTGAGTTGGCGCATGATGACCGCGTGCTCAACGCCTTGCGTCTTTCGCTCGGCATTGCCGCCTTCGCTGCTTCCGGTGCCGTCATCATCGGCACTATGGCCGCCTATGCCCTTGCGCGTTTCGGCAAGTTTCGCGGAAAGGCGCTATTTTCCGGATTGGTCGCCGCGCCGCTTGTGCTGCCGGAGGTAACAACCGGGCTCTCTATGCTGCTGCTGTTCGTGCTGATGGAACGGCTGATCGGCTGGCCGCAGGGTCGCGGTGCGATCACAATCGCCATCGCCCATGTGACTTTTGCAGTCGCCTACGCCACGGTGATCATCCGGTCCCGTATCGCCAGTCTCGACCCGGCATTGGAAGAGGCGGCCGCCGATCTGGGGGCACGGCCATTTGCCGCTTTCGTTGCCGTGGTTCTGCCCTTGATCGCCCCGGCTCTCGCCGCGGCCTGGCTACTTAGTTTTTCGCTCAGCCTCGACGATTTCGTCATTACGGCGTTTGTGACTGGACCTGGGGCCACGACATTGCCGCTGTTGATCTTTTCCAGCGTTAAGCTGGGCGTGAATCCGGAAATTAACGCGCTTGGCACGCTGATCGTCGGTGTCGCATCGATGGTCGCATTGACGGCGACATTGTTACAGCGCAAATCGGGTTGAAGGCGCTGCCGGACGGTTTGCGCTTTCCAGCGATATTGTTTAATATATGAAGGAAATTTTATAACAGCCATTCGTCGCGCGAGATTGCCCCTGTGGCGGACGATATAAGACAGAGCAACCGAATGCCTTTGGACCCCGTTCCCCTGCGCGAGATCAGAGACGCTCCGGCGTTCCGCAGCCGGGCTGAACCGCGCAACCAGATGCGTGTCATGGGCATCACCGCAGGCGTCCTCGTCGTCATCATTGCCGCCTTTGCGCTCTACCACCGTTTCGACGCCGCCGGTCAGGCCGCGCGAATGGCCTTCAAGCCGCCACCTACGCCGATCAACGTCGCGGTGGCCGAAATGCATCCGGTGCCGAAATTCCTGTCCGGCATCGGCACGCTGCAGGCCGTGCGGCAGGTGACCGTGGCGCCTGAGGTCGGCGGTCTGATCACGCAGATCATGTTTACGCCGGGCGGGACGGTGAATGCCGGCGATACGCTGGTCCAGTTGAACGACGCGCTGGAGCGTGCGGACCTTGCCAACTTTCAGGCGCTGGCCCGGGTCGCGGGCGCCAATCTCGACCGTGACAAAGCCCTGTCGGCGCGCGATTTCCAAAGCCGCCAGGCGGTCGACCAGACGCAGAGCCTGCGCGATCAGGCCGCTGCCGGAATGGCCAAGACCGAGGCGCAGATCGCGCAAAAGCTGATCCGCGCGCCCTTCGCCGGACAACTGGGCGTCGCCCAGGTCAATGTCGGCGGTTATGTGAATCCCGGCGGCGCGATGGTGACGCTGACCGATCTCTCGCAGCTCTGGGCTAACTTCACCCTGCCCGAAAAGGTCGCCGCCCAGATCAAGGTCGGCCAGGCGGTCGAAATCAGAGCCGATGCGTATCCTGGCCGGGTGTTCAAGGCGAGGGTCACGGCTATCGAACCGCAGATCAGCCAGCAGACGCGCACCATTCTGGTACAGGCGACGCTCGACAATCCCGACCATGCGCTTTTGCCGGGCATGTTCGCCAACGTCTCGGTCATTCTTCCCGAGGCGGCGCCGGCCGTTCAGCTGCCTGAGACCGCGGTCGACTACAGCCTTTATGGCGATTCGGTTTTCGTCGTGGGTGAGGACGGCAAGGACGACAAAGGCCAGCCTGTCCTCAAGGTGACGCGCGTCTATGTGAAAACCGGCGACCGGTTCGACGGCAAGGTGGAAATCCTGTCGGGCCTCAAGGGGGATGAACGTGTGGCCGCATCCGGCCAGCTGCGCCTCAACAACGGTGCGCCGGTGATGATTCTGCCCGGAAACGCGCTGGATACGAAGCCCGGCGTCTCCCGCTACTAGGCCATTGCATTGACCCATTTCACCGATCTTTTCATCCGCCGGCCGGTGCTCGCTGCTGTCGTCAGCGCACTGATCTTCTTCATCGGGTTGCGCTCGATGATGGGGCTGGAGCTTCGCCAGTTCCCAGACTTGGAATCGTCGTCGATCAGCATCCAGACGAGCTATCCGGGCGCCGCGCCGGAACTGATGCAGGGCTTCATCACCACGCCGATCGAGCAGGCGATTTCCTCGACCGAAGGCGTGGACTACGTGACCGCCACCTCCTCCCAGGGGCGCAGCAGCATCACGATCTATCTCAGGCTGAACTACGACGCCAACAAGGCGCTCACCGAGGTGATGTCCAAGGTCCAACAGGTCCGCAACCAGATTCCCCGCGAATCGAACGATCCGGTCGTGCAGAAGCAAAACGCGCTGGGTAATGCCGGCGGCTCGTTGATGATCCTGAGCTTCTCCAGCGACGAGATTAAGGGACCGGCGATCACTGACTATCTGTCACGCACGGTCCAGCCGGTGCTGTCGACCGTGCCGGGCGTGGGCTCGGCCGACATCGCCGGCGCCGATGTGTTCGCCATGCGGCTGTGGCTCGATCCACAGAAAATGGCGGCCCGCGGCGTTACTGGCGAGGATATCTCGAATGCCCTGCGCGCCAATAACGTCCAGTCGGCGCCGGGCCAGACTAAAAGCTATTTCACCGTCGCCAATATCATTGCCGACACGGGTCTGACGGATACCGCGCAGTTCGAGAACATGGTCGTGAAGTCGGCCGGCGATGCGATGGTGCGGCTTCGCGACGTTGCCAGGGTCGAGCTTAACCAGCAGCAGGTCAGCCAGTCCGGCTGGGTCGACGACCGCAAGACGGTGATGATGATCATCAACCAGGCGTCGACCGGCAACCCGCTGGATACCGCCAGGATGGTGCGCAAGCGGATGGACGAGATCGCGCCGAACCTGCCGCCCTCACTCAAGGGCATGGTGGTCTACGACGCCACCATCTATATCGATTCCGCCCTCAAGGAGGTGCAGCGCACCCTGGCCGAGGCGGTCGCGGTCGTCGTGCTGGTCGTGTATCTCTCTCTCGGCAGCTTCCGGGCGGTGATCATCCCGCTGGTCACTATCCCGCTGTCGATCGTCGGTTCTGCGGCGCTCATGCTGGCCGCCGGCTTCTCGATAAACCTGCTCACGCTGCTCTCTATGGTGCTCGCCATCGGGCTGGTGGTCGACGATGCGATCGTCGTGGTCGAGAATGTCCACCGCCACATCAAGGAAGGGCTGTCGCCGGTTCAGGCGGCGCTCGTCGGCGCGCGCGAGATCCAGGGGCCGGTCGTCACCATGACCATTACGCTGGCCGCCGTCTATGCGCCGATCGGGCTGCTCACCGGCATTACCGGCGTCATGTTCCGAGAGTTCGCATTCACGCTCGCCGGCTCCGTGCTTATCTCAGGCATTGTCGCGTTGACGCTGTCGCCGGTCATGTCGTCCGTTCTGCTGACCCGTGACATGGACGAAGGCAAGTTCCCGCATTTCGTCGAGATGATGTACGACCGTTTCACCAATGCCTACGGCCGGGTGCTTGACCGGGTGCTCGACTACCGGCCGGCGGTGATGCTGTTCGGCGCGGTGGTGCTGGGCTCGATCTTCTTCCTCTATACGGGGTCGCGCAGCGAACTCGCTCCGCCCGAGGACCAGGGCTATCTTTTCGGACCCTTGAAAGGACCGCAATACGCCAATCTGGACTATGTCGATGCCTATGCCCGGCAGTTCTATGACCAGATCGCGAAGATCCCGGAGATTGAGCGTGTCGTCAATTTCAACGGCTTCGGCGGTACGCTCAATGCCGGACAGTTCGTGTTCCACTTCAAGCCCTGGTCGGAGCGCACACGGTCGTCGGACCAGATCATGATGGATCTGAAAAAGCCGGCCTTCATGACGACCGGCCTCAGAATTTTGATCTTCGGCCCGTCCTCGATCCCGGGCGGCTCCGGCGGTCCTCCGGTGCAGATGGTGATCTCGTCGCTCGGCAGCTATGAGACGATCTTCAACGTCATGAGCCAGATCAAGGCCGAGGCTTCCAAGAGCGGCCTGTTCGCTTTCCAGGACAGCGATCTCGATTACAACACGCCGACCTACACGCTGAAAATCGACCATGCCAAGGCGAACGACCTCGGCATCTCGATGCAGGCGATTTCGAACACGCTGGCGGCCATGGTCGGCGAGAACTACGTCAACCGCTTTGCGGTCAACGGGCGGTCGTATGAGGTAATCCCGCAGGTCGGCCGGGCACAGCGGCTGAACGCCGACGAACTCGCCAAGTTCTATGTGACGACCGCCAGCGGCGCGCAGATTCCGCTGTCGACGATCATGTCGGTCGAAACCGGCACGGCGCCCAATGCGCTGGTCGAATACAACCAGCTGAACTCTGCCACTTTCCAGGCCGTGCCGATGCCCGGCGTTACCCAGGGTCAGGCGGTCGCCTTCCTGCAGGATGCCAGCAAGCGGCTGCTGCCCGCCGGCTTCAACCATGCCTTCTTGTCGGAATCGCGACAGTTCATCAACGAAGGCAACGCGCTGCTCTATACCTTCGGTTTCGCGCTGCTGGTCATCTATCTGGTGCTTGCCGCCCAGTTCGAAAGCCTGCGCGACCCGCTGGTGATCATGGTCAGCGTGCCGATGTCGATCTGCGGGGCGCTGATCCCGCTCTATTTCGGCAACCATCTGGGCGTCGCCGGCGCGACGATCAACATCTATAGCCAGGTCGGGCTTGTGACCTTGATCGGCCTCATCAGCAAACACGGCATCCTGATGGTCACCTTCGCCAACGACATGCAGAAGAACGAGCAGTCGGACCGGCGTACGGCGATCCAGCATGCCGCGCAGATCCGGTTGCGCCCCATCCTGATGACGACCGCCGCGATGGTGCTGGGCGTGGTGCCGCTGTTGCTGGCTTCCGGAGCCGGTGCCGCCAGCCGCGTGTCGATCGGCATCGTCATCGCCAGCGGCATGACCATCGGCACGCTGTTTACGTTGTTCGTCCTGCCGGCGGTCTATACCGTGCTGGGCCAGGACCACCGCAAGGCGGCGACTTCTCGCCGGACGCTGGAAATCGCGGCGGTTACCTGACAATTTCCGGTAGTTGCTCCACGCAACCATTTTGGAACGGTGGCTATGAGTTTGAGTCGGCGCAAACTTGGTTCACAAGGACTTGAGGTCTCGGCAATCGGCCTCGGCTGCATGGGTATGAGCCAGTCCTACGGTCCTGCCGACGAGGGCGAATCGATCGCGACACTCCATCGAGCCATCGAACTCGGGTGCGATTTCTTCGATACGGCACAGGCCTATGGCCCGTTCAAAAACGAGGCGCTGCTCGGCAGGGCATTCAAGGGACGCCGCGACAAGCTCGTGGTCGCCACCAAGTTCGGCTTCCGCCTGACGGCCGATGGTTCCCGGCCCGCTGGGGACAACAGGACCAGCCGACCTGAGGATATCCGCGAATCCGTCGAGGCATCGCTGAAGCGCCTCCAGACAGACCATATCGACCTGCTCTATCAGCATCGCGTGGACCCGAAGACGCCGATGGAGGATGTGGCGGGTGCAGTGGGCGACTTGGTGAAACAGGGCAAGGTGCGATTCTTCGGCCTGTCCGAGGCCGGCATCGCCAATATCCGCCGCGCCCACGCCGTCCATCCGGTTTCGGCGCTGCAAAGCGAATATTCTCTGTGGGAACGCAATCTGGAGCCGCAGATCATCCCTACATTGCGCGAACTCGGCATCGGCCTGGTGCCGTTCTGCCCGCTCGGCCGTGGTTTCCTCACCGGCGCGGTCAGCCGCGCGGAGGCCTATCCCGAAGGCGATTTCCGGCGCGGCGACCCACGCTATGAGGGCTCGAACTACGACGCCAACATGCAGGCGGCGCAGATCGTCCGTGATATCGCGGCGGCGCTGGGCGCCAAGCCGGGGCAGATCGCCCTTGCCTGGTTGCTGGCGAAGGGCGACGATATCGCGCCGATTCCCGGGACCAAGCGACGGACCTATCTGGAAGAAAACCTGGCCGCCGATTCCGTCCGGATCGATGCCGCGCAGATGAAGCAACTAGACGTGGCTTTGGCGCCGGGAAAAATCTCGGGCGAGCGCTACCCTGCATGGGTGATGGCGACTGTCGACCGCTAACCGGCGGAACTAAAGAGGGGGGAGGCGATGGGCAAGAGCATCGAAGAACGGCTCCGCATCATCGAGATCAAGGACGCGGCGGCAATGGCGATGTACCGCTATTGGCGTTGTCTTGACTATAAATTGTTCGACGAACTGCCCGATGTCTTCACGCAAGATGCCTATGGTGACTGGGGCATGCCGAGCTGGCGCAAAACCGGCCGCGCCGAAATTTGCGAATGGCTGCATGCAAACGAAAGCCAATCCGATCTCAGGCTCAGCCATTTCGGTCATAATCCGGAAATCTTCGTCATCAACGACAAAGAGGCGCACGGCATTTTCAAGCTTCAGGACCTGGTGATGGTCGGCGGCATGAAGATCATGGCCGGCTTCGGCCAATATCGGATGGTCTTCGTCGAATGCGACGACGGTGTCTGGCGGATCAATCGGTTAAACCTCAATTACGCCTATCGTGAATCCACTCAGCATTTTGTCGACGACAAGATGCTGACGACCACGCCGGAACTCAGCCAATAAAGACCATGTCGGCACCGGCCTTACCGGTGACCAAGCTCCAAATCTTTTGGGGCTTCTGGTCGATCATCGGGCTGGGCGTGGTCGGCTGGGCATCGCTGCATATAGGCGGTACCGCTGCGATGCTGGACGACCTTTCCCATGGGTGGGGGGCGCTTGCCATCGCGCTGGACCTGCTGTTCGTCGCGATCCCGGTTGTGGCGTTCATGGTCATAGAATCACAAAGGCTGGGCATGCGCTGGCCCTGGATCTGGGTGCCGCTCATTCTGCCCCTGCCCGGTGCATTCGTGATCCCTCTGTTCTTTCTTTTGCGCGAACGCGCCCTCTTGCGCATAGCATCGCGACAACATTCGGCCAAAGGAAACGCCTGATGATCGAGCTTCTGGGCATGTCGAGCCCGAACGTCCAGAAAATCCAGATCATGCTGGAGGAAACCGCTCTGCCTTATCGGGTCAGGCGGATCGATGTTTGGAAGGGCGAGAATTTCACGTCCGAGTTCGAGGCGCTGAACCCCAACCGCAAGGTCCCTGTCATCATCGACGACGACGGCCCTGATGGGCAGCCCTGCACCGTATTCGAATCCGGCGCGATCCTGATCTATCTGGCGGAAAAGACCGGCCGATTCCTGCCCGCCAACGGGACTGCCCGCTATCAGGTGCTGGAATGGTTGGCCGTGCAAATGTGCGGGGTCGGGCCGATGTTCGGCCAATATACGCATTTCCGGGTTTTCGCGCCCAAAGGCAACGACTATGCGGAAAGCCGCTATCGTACCCAGGCTGTGCGTCTGTTCGAGGCGCTGGATCACCGTTTGGGCCAGACCCGCTTCCTCGGTGGCGAGGACTACTCCATTGCCGATATGGCGACCTTTCCCTGGACTCGCGACCGTTCGGGTAAATGGGGCGGTGATTGGGGCGGCTATAGGAACTTCAACCGCTGGTTTGACGAGGTGTCAGCCCGTCCGGCGGTCAGTCGCATGACTGCCGAGATGGACAAGGTTTGGCAGGAAGACCTCGTGTCCATCGGCACTGCATCGGACGAGATCAGGGACCGGCTGTTGGGCCGGGGCGATTTCACCAAGGCACCCTCGCCATGAGTCCCGACGATCCCGTGGTCCGGGACTTGCTGGCGCGTCAAGACCGCAGCGAGTCTAAGGAGGCGATCCGCGATTGCCTCTATCGCTATTGTCGCGGGATAGACCGGGCTGATGCCGAGATGTTGCGATCGGCCTATTGGCCAGACGCAATCGACGATCATGTGCTGTTCAACGGCAACGCCTACGAGTTCATCGACTGGTGCGTCCCATTGCTGGCACAGGTCGAGCACAGCCAGCATATGCTGGGGAATATCCTGATAGAGATCGACGGCAACGAGGCGCGGGTAGAGACCTATTACCATGCCTATGAACGGCGGCGGCGCCCCTCAGGCGCGCCTTACGAGATGTTCGTCGGCGGTCGCTATCTCGATCGCTTCGTCCGGAGGGAGTGGGAGTGGCGAATTCTCCGTCGTACAGTGATGTGGGACTGGTTCCGCCACTTCAAGGACTCCGCGGATCTGGACAAGGGCGTGTTCGGCAGCGGACCTGTCAGGATGAGCGGCAAATATCCCGACGATCCGTCATATGCGCTGTTCGGGCGGCGCTGAATTCAGTGTAGTGTGCCGATCAACGATAAACCGGGAGGAAACTGTGTTTCATTTGACGACTAGACCGTTTCTTATTGCATTGGCGCTTACCGCCACGGGCTGTGCTTCGATGCATGCCAACCAGCAGGCTGCTGCGCCGGTTGCTCCGGCCCCTGTTGCCGCGGCTCCGGCCCCGGCCGCCCAGCCGGCCCCGCCAGTGCGGGTGCGCGGGGCTATTGCAGAACTGACCGACACTTCAATCACGATCATCAAAAAGAACGGCGAGAAGCAGGTGGTTCAGCTTCCGGCCAAATATGCCGTGAACGCGCTGGTCAAAGCCAAATTGTCCGACATCAAGCAAGGCGTCTTCATCGGAACGACCGCGCGTCCGAAGAAGGACGGTACGCTCGTGGCCGACGAGGTCCATATCTTCCCGGACAGCATGCGCGGCGCGGGCGAAGGCCATTATCCTTGGGACACCGATGCGGATGCGACCATGACCAATGCTTCGGTCACCGAGATTACTAAGGCGGTCAAGGTCAAGGGAAAGACCCTGACGCTGACCTATAAGGGCGGAGAAACCAAGGTAACCGTCGTGCCCAAGACCTCGATCGTTATGGTTTCGCCGGGTTCCAAGGCCGATCTCAAGAAGGGCGCGTCCGTCTTCGCGATAGCCAGCGTGACGCCGGATGGGGGCCTCAAGACCGGCTTCCTGCTGGTCGGCAGGGGCATTCACCCGCCGATGTGATCTGATTGGGCGAGGGCGGCTTAACCGTTAAAGCTGCCTTCGCCGACAATTACGGATTTACCCCCGACGCGGATCGCCACGACGCGCCCGTCCCCTTTTTCGGCCGACGCGGTGATGAAGCTCGGCCGTCCGATTTCGGCCCCTTGTTCTACCGTCCAGGTAAAGACGCCATCTCGGTCGGGCAGGCCGGCAGCGAGGCTGGAGGCGAGAATTCCCGCCGCCGAACCGGTTGCCGGATCTTCGGCTACGCCCACACCAGGCGCCCACATCCTGACCTTGATCGTGCCGCCCGGCGCAAAGTCGCCTGCAAGCGCGTAAATCTGACGTGTCCAGGCGTCTGGCGGGAAAGCCGTCTCCCACGTGGCAGTATCGAACCGGGCGGCTGCGACTGCGTCTAAATCAGCCAGCGGAATGCAGCAGAATCGAATGCCGATTCCGGCCATCCATGGCGCGCGGTGATCCATCCTTTCCTCTCGTAACCCGAGCATATGCGCGAGCGTCTCGCGGGGCAGCGGGCACTCCCTGATTTCGGCATCGCCAGCCAGCGTCAATTCGGCGAAGCGATGCCCATCCGCGATTCTGGCAGTGACATGCACAGTGCCGACTTCCTCGTCGAACACGAAGCGGCGCCCAGCGCCGGCTTCCTTGTCCTGCGAAGCGAGAACGACCGCGGTGCCGACATTCGGGTGCCCCGCGAACGGGAGTTCCTCATGCGGCGTGAAAATCCGTACGCGATGCGTGTGACCGGGCTTGCGCGGCGGCAGGACGAATGTGGTTTCGGAAAAATTCAGTTCGCGCGCATAGGATTGCATCAGCGCATCGGGAATGCCCTGCGCATCGGGAAACACGGCAAGCTGATTGCCGCCGAAGGGACGGTCGGTGAAGACGTCGACCAGGACAAAGCGATGAGACATGCCCAATCCTAATAAAAACGCCGCGCCAGGGTAACCCGGCGCGGCGGACTTTTATCGGACAAGGCCAAACTCAGGGTCAACCGGCATCCTTGGCCAGTGGAATGGCGAGGAAGATGTTGGTTCCGTCTCGGTTGATCAGAACTGCGACTGCCTTTTTCCCGGCCTTGGTTGCCTTCTTCACGGCGCCCGCTGCATCTGATGGGCTGCTGACGGGCGTATTATCCACTCGGACAATAAGATCGCCGGTACGTATACCCTGCTGTTCGGCCGGGCTGTCGGGCTTTACGCCGGCGACGACTGCGCCGGTCGCCGATTCTGATAGGCCGAGTTGCTGGCGGGCGTCCTTGTCCAGCGGCGCCAGATTGAGGCCGAGTCCGCCTGATTCACCCTCTTGCGGTCCCGCATCGCCGCCGTTTTTGCCGCGCTTCAGCGTTTCGATCGTGACAGAGATGGTCTGTTCCTTCCCGTCGCGCAGAACCTTGGCGGGGACCATCGTGCCGGGCTTGGTATTGCCGACCGCAAGCGCCAACTCATGCGTGCTTTTGACCGACTGGTCGCCGAACCCGATGACGACGTCGCCGCTCTTGAGACCAGCCTTCGCGGCCGGTCCGTCGGCAACGACATCGGCGACGACGACGCCGTTCGTGCTGGAGAGTCCCAGCGCATCTTCCATGTCAGGCGTAACGGCCTGCATCTGAACGCCTAGCCAGCCGCGAGTCACGGTGCCGCTCTTTTCCAGTTCATCGACGATCGGCTTGGCGATGTTGGAGGGGATCGCGAACCCGATACCGACGCTGCCGCCGCCGTTGGGCGAATAGATCGCCGTGTTGATGCCGATGACCTTGCCGTCCTCGTTGAAGGTCGGCCCGCCGGAATTGCCCTGATTGATGGGGGCGTCGATCTGCATATAGTCGACATAGGCGGAGTGTTCTTCGCTGGGTACATCGCGACCGTTGGCCGAGACGATGCCCGCGGTTACCGTGCCGCCCAGGCCGAAGGGATTGCCGACTGAAACCACCCAGTCGCCGACGCGTGCCTTCTGGCTGTCGCCGAACTGGACGCTGGGCAGCGGGTGTCCGGCCTCAACCTTCAGCACGGCGATATCCGCGACCGAGTCCGTTCCGACGACTTTGGCGTTCAGGGTCGTGCCGTCTTGGAGCGTTACTTTGATATCCTTGCCGTTCTTGACGACGTGATTGTTGGTAACCACAAAACCCGACGGGTCGACGATAAAGCCCGAACCGGCAACCTTGACTGGGCCTGAATGGAACTGGCGCATGCCTTGGCCGCCACCGAACCGCCGCATGAATTCCTGCATCCCTGGGGGAAGGTGCTGTGGACTATCGTCATCGCTTTCCGCGCTGACGTTCTGTTCGACTTCGGTAGCCGCGATATTGACGACGGCGCCCTTCACCTGCTCGACCAGCGGTGCAAAGCTCGGGGCGAATTCCGCCGCGGCGTCCTTTGGCAAAGCGCCCATTCCAACGCATAAAGCCAGCACTGCGGTCGCCGCCAGGGCGTTTGTGCGCGCGCCTTCAATCTTGTGTTTCACGATCAACCCACTCCATGTTGTCCGCCGCACTGGTCTGTCCGCAGAGGATCGCCCAGATGCGCGGCTTCTGGCGTTAAATCGGCGTGCGAAGGCATCTGCGCAAGGGAGGCACCCCCGCAAATCAGCATTGCACGGGACGTGCGCAGGGAATCCAAAGCCACGAAACGGCCTTATTTGCTTGGGAATGTCCGGAAATCGGTCAGGCAGTTCTATTTTTCTTAACGGAGTTGAGAAAAAACATCATTCCGGGTTATGCTGCGTCGCAGCAAACGGTGAAAATGCTTAGACCGCCGTTTGGCATGTTTCATGCCTCTCTTGAGTGTAATGCCGGTCTGCCCCTTGCAGTACGTTCAAAAAGTAAATAATTCACGTAGTGAAGCATATTGAGGCACGTTATGTCCGCGCAACTGAAGTCCGTACCACCAGTTACCCTTCGAGACTCAACCCAAAAGCCGCGCGCGGATTCCATTGGCGCTGTTGCGCGCGGCGTATCGTCTGTTGCTCTCAATCGTTTGGTTCGTGCGCACCGCAGTCGAATCTTCATTGGCGTCGGAGTTGTGATCGTGGCGATTGCCGCCATCGTGGCGAGTCAGCTTCTGGCGCATAAGCATAGTTTGGCTCCGCCTGCTCCCGTGCAGACCATTTCGGTCGGCCCCGTTGCCAGGGGGCCGATGCAGCGTTCGCTGGTCGTCAACGGTTCGCTTGCTGCCTGGGATGAATTGCCCGTCGGCGCCGAAGCCGGCGGTTTGGCGATCACCCAGGTTGCGGTCGAAGAGGGCGACCGGGTAACCAAAGGGCAGTTGCTGGCGCAGCTGGACGATTCTGTCCTGCGTGCACAGCTGGCCCAGGCTCACGCGTCGGTCGCCCAGGCGGAGGCCGAATTACGCAAGGCCGAGGCCATGTCCGCGACGGCAACTTCGGATGTGCGCCGTTCGAAGGAGCTTTCGAAGAACGGGTATATCAGTGGTCAAGCGGCAGAACAGCGCGAAACCGCCCTTGCCGGCGCCGTGGCGGATGTGAATGTCGCCCGCCAAAATCTCGTGACCGCCAAGGCCGTCGCTGACGAACGGGCGGCCCAGCTTGCCCAGACGGAAATTCGTGCGCCGACCGACGGCATCGTGTCCAAGCGGACCGCCACACTTGGGAATGTCGTTTCCATCGGCCAGCAGCTTTTTCGGCTGATTCGCGACGGCCGGGTCGAGCTTAGGGCCGAGGTCCCGGAAATGGACCTGCCGCGCCTGAAGCCGGGACAGGTGGCGACGATTATCGTCAACGATACCGACCCACAGCAGTTTGAAGGAAAGATCCGACTGATTGGTGCGACGGTCGATGCCCAGACGCGTATCGGCATGGTCTATATCGCCCTACCGGACGACCCGGTGCTCAAGCCCGGCATGTTTGTCCATGGAGAAATCAAGATCGGCTCGGGTGACGTGTTGCAGATCCCAGAAGAAGGGCTCGTCTTTAAGGACGGGAAGCCGGCGGTGTTCGTCATCGGAGCGGACGATCGTGCCAAACTGCGCATGGTAGAAACCGGTGCGCGCTTGAATGGGCTTGTCGAGATCACAGGCGGCGTCTCAGCCGGGGAGCGTATTGCGCTCGCCGGGGCCGGCTATCTCAAGGACAACGACCTGGTGCGGATTGAACAGGCGCTGCCGCAGCCTGCTGCGCTTCCGTCTCCGGCTGGGGCCGCGCAGTGAAATTCAATGTTTCGGCGATCTCGATTCGCCATCCGATTCCGCCGATCGTTCTGTTCATATTGCTGACGATTGCCGGGGTTCTGTCGTTTCTCGCGCTCGATGTGACCGATATGCCCGACATCGACGTGCCGATTGTGTCGGTCAATGTCGCGCGTCCGGGCGCGGCGCCCAGCGAACTCGAAATACAGGTGACGCGAAAGATCGAAGACGCGGTCGCCGGCCTCGGAAATATCGACCATATCCACTCGACCGTCTCGGACGGAAGCTCAGTAACCACGGTGGAATTTGCCCTGGGAACCAATACCGACCGCGCCCTGAACGATGTGCGCGACGCCGTCGCCAAGATCCGCCAAAATCTGCCTCAGGACATCCTTGAGCCGGCGGTACAGCGCGTCAACGTCGCCGGTATGCCGATACTCTACTATAGCGTATTCGCACCGTCGTTGACGACCGAACAGCTGTCCTGGCTGATCGACAACGAGGTTTCCCGTGCGATGCTGTCGGTCAAGGGCGTGGCCCTGGTCCAACGGATCGGCGGTGTCGATCGCGAAGTTCGAATCGAACTGGATCCCCAGCGTCTGATTGCTCTGGGCATCACTGCGGACGCAGTTAACGCACAGCTGGTCGGACTTAATGTCGACATCCCCGGTGGACGCGGGACAATCGGCGGCGCGGAGCAATCCATCCGCACCTTAGGCAGCGCCCGGACGGTCGATGACCTGCGCAATACCGAAATCGCATTGCCAAGTGGGCGTAAGGCCCGTCTTTCGGAGCTGGGCAAGGTCATCGACGGTCCCAGCGAACAAAGGCAATTGGCGCGCTATGACGGACAACCGGTGGTGTCGTTCAATATCCAGCGATCGCCAAATACCAGCGATCTCACCATCGCAGCAGGCGTTTACAAGCAGGTCGATGCCCTGCGTGCGCGCTATCCCGACATCGAATTCAAGCAGATCTATTCGACGACCGAGTTCACCAAGGAAGCCTATAATGCATCCGTCGATGCGCTGAGCATCGGCGCCTTGCTGGCAATCGTTGTGGTGTTCTGGTTCCTGCGGGATTGGCGGGCCACGCTGATCTCGGCGGCTGCGATGCCGCTGTCGGCCATTCCGACCTTTGCCGTCATGAAAATGCTGGGCTTTACGCTGAACGGCATTTCGATGCTGGCTCTGTCTCTGGTCGTCGGCATCCTGGTGGATGACGCGATCGTCGAGATCGAAAATATCGTTCGCCATATCAGGCAGGGCAAGTCGCCCTATCAGGCCGCGCTGGAGGCGGCGGACGAGATCGGCCTGGCGGTTATCGCAACCACGGCGACGATTATGGTCGTCTTCCTGCCGGTCAGTTTCATGGGCGGTGTGCCCGGCCAGTTTTTCCGGCAGTTCGGCATAACGGTTGCGGTTGCCGTCTTCTTCTCACTGCTGGTGGCGCGGCTGATTACGCCGATGATGGCTGCCTATTTCTTGCAAGCCCATCCGCAGGAGGCACCGCCGCGCTGGCTCGGCTTCTATATTCGGTCGCTGCGCTGGTGCCTTGCCCATCGTGGATTGACGATATTGGGCGCGATCGGGATTTTTGCCGCTTCATTGGCACTGATACCGCTAATACCGACGGGGTTTTTCCCTGACGCCGATCAGGGCCAATCGGAGTTGCAGATAGAGCTTTCGCCGGGCGCGACGCTGGCCGACAGCAACGGTGTGACCAGCCATATTTCCGATATGCTTCGCACACGTCCCGAGGTGCGCCACGTCCTGGTGTCGGTGGGCGGGCAAGGCGACATCCGCAAGTCTAACCTTTTCGTCAAACTGGCCCCGCGCAGCGAACGCAAATTGACCCAAAAGCAGTTTGAGACTGCGATTCGCCCGGTATTGCTTTCCGTGCCGGGGATTCGTTTCGGGTTCGTCGGCACCGGCTTCGGTGAGAAAGACATTTCGGTGATCTTGTCCGGCGACGATGGTCCGGCCCTGGAACAGGTGTCGGAACGGCTGCTGAACGAGATTCAGACGATCCCCGAAGTTGTGAACGTCGCCTCTACTGCCAGCCTGCTCCGGCCGGAAGTGCTGATCAAACCCCTGTTTGACCGGGCGGCGCAGGTCGGCGTGTCGGTTCAGCAGATTGGCCGCGTCGCGATGCTCGCCACACTGGGTGATCTCGATCAGAATTTGGCGAAGTTCAATATGGGCGACCGGCAGATTCCCATTCGCGTTCAACTGGACCCCAGCACGCGCAATGACATTGGGACGATCGAAAATTTGCGGGTAATAACATCTACCGGCGCGTCTGTACCGCTCAAATCGGTCGCCGACGTCAGTCTGGGTGCCGGGCCGGCACAGATCGACCGTTTCGACCGCAGCAGAAAGATCGCGGTCGAGGGCGACCTGCTGGCGGGCGCCGAAATCGGGCCGGTGCTGGCAAAAATATATGCCTTACCGGTGCTGCAGAATTTACCACCCGAGGTACATCTGTCGAAATACGGCAATGCCGAGCAGATGGGCGTGCTGCAGCATGATTTCGGCACGGCGCTCGCCGCGTCTCTTCTGCTGATATTCGCCGTGCTGGTTCTGCTGTTCGGCAATTTCTTTCAGCCGCCGACAATCATGATGGCGTTGCCGCTGTCCATTGGCGGCGCGCTGGTGGCCTTGCTGATTGCCGGAAAGGCCTTGTCGATGCCATCGATGATCGGCCTGCTGATGTTGATGGGCATCGTCACCAAGAACTCCATCCTGTTGGTCGAATATGCCATCGTCGCGATGCGCGATCGGGGTTTGGGTCGATCCGAAGCGCTGATCGATGCAGGGCGCAAGCGCGCTCGGCCGATCATTATGACGACGGTCGCTATGATCGCCGGAATGACTCCGATTGCGGCAGGTCTTGGCGCTGATTCCGATTTCCGGTCGCCGATGGCGATCGCGGTGATCGGCGGTCTGGTTACGTCGACCCTGCTCAGTCTGGTCGTGATTCCCGCAGTGTTCACCTATTTCGACGATCTTCAGCTTTGGGTCGTGCCGCGCCTGAAGCGAATGTTGACCATCGATCAAGCGCATGCGCCCAAATCGGGCGGACCTCATACGCCGGTTCTCCCCGCGGCGGAGTAGTCCGGTCGTAATCCGCGCCATAGCCTTATGGCGCGGCGTTGCTTAGCATTGCCGAGTCGCACGTCTAAGCGGGGAGTGGGTCGCGCATGGATTTCTATACCGTCCTGATTTTTGTCCATGTACTGCTGTTCGCGGGCTGGTTCGGTGGACATTTGGGCGTCCTGGCTCTGCTGCGTCAGGCGCGATCGTCCCGGCTGGATCCCGAACATCGCGGCTTCACCCTTCGACTGGCGATGCGGCTTGACCGCATTCCGCGCACCGCCTTCGCTCTGATGCCCGCCGTCGGCCTTACGCTTGCACAAAGCTGGGGCTCTCCCGTCCGCGGCCCCTTCCTGGTTCTGGTTTGGGCGATTACCGCCGTCTGGGTCGTATTTGTTTGGGCAGTACCGCGCGAATCGGAAACGCCCCGCGCCCAGTTGCTGCGCAAGATCGAGGGGACGCTCATGGTGCTGGGCGGTCTCGCCTTCATCGCCTATGGCGGTTACCAACTCTATTGGGGTGACCAGCTCACAGGGAAATGGCTGGCGCTCAAGATGGCGCTGTTCGGGCTGGTTCCTTTGCCCACTTTGGAAATTGGCGAAGGGATGCATCGCCTTAGGCCTGCCCTGGATGAATTGTCGGCCACCCGCCAGCCGATCCCGCGCGAGATCGGGCGGGCGATCGATATTGCATCTGTTGCGTCGATCGTTCTCTACGGGCTGCTGATCGCCGCGGCCTTCATCGGGGCGACCAAACCGATCTAAATCACCCGATTTCATATGAGATCGTAGAAGCCTGGGGTAACCCACTCAGGAGTCGATTAGAATCGCGAAGCATGCTTGTGCTGATTCGCGTCTCCGCGTAGAATCCGTTGCTGATTTGTCCGCGGGACGACCTGAAGGCAGGCTGTGAGATGCTGAACGCTCGGCTGAGCGGAATGACCGACTATCCCTTTACCCGGCTTGCCGGGCTATTGGGAAAGGTCCCGCCCTATACAGGACGGCTGCCGCTCAATCTTGCGGTCGGCGAGCCGCAATCCCCACCCCCGGCCATGGTCGCCGACACGCTCGCGCGCCACGCGGACGAATGGGGTCGATACCCACCCATCGCCGGCACGCCTGAGTTTCGCGCCGCGGTCGCGGGTTGGCTCGGCCGACGCTATAAACTTCCCACCGGGTCGATCGACGTCGATCGCGCCATTCTGCCGGTCCAGGGTACCCGCGAGGCACTGTTTCAGATCGCCACGGTGGCCGCGGCCCATAACGGCCGCGACGATGCCGTCGTCCTGTTTCCCAATACCAGCTATGCCACCTATGCCGCCGCAGGTTATCTAGCCGGGGCCGAGGCGGTCGCGCTGTCCACGCGGCGTGAGAACAGTTTCCTGCCCTATCTGGATCAGCTCGATCCCGATCTGCTCGATCGTGCCGCTTTGATGTATCTGTGTTCTCCATCCAACCCGGAAGGTGCAGTCGCGGATATCGATTATCTGCAAACGGCCATCGCGTTGGCGCGGAGACATAATTTTGTCCTTGCCGTCGATGAATGCTATGCGGAAATCTGGGATGAAGCGCCGCCGCCGGGCACGCTTGAGGCCGCTGTTGGGCTCAAGGTCGAAGGCGACGATCCATTCGCCAATATCATCGTTTTCCACAGCCTGTCGAAGCGCTCGAGTGCTGCAGGATTGCGCTCCGGCTTTGTCGCCGGCGACAGGCGGATCATCGCCCTGATGCAGCGATTGCGCACCTATTCGTCCAGCGCGCCGCCGCTGCCGATCTTGGCTGCCTCCGCGGCACTATGGTCGGACGAGGCTCATGCCGCCGAAATTCGCGACAGCTACCGCGCCAAGATCGATCTTGCTGAGACCGCGCTAGAAGGCGCCGTAGGTTTCTATCGACCCGCAGGCGGATTCTTCCTCTGGCTCGAAGTCGGCGATGGGGAACAGGCAGCGGTTCGCCTGTGGCGCGACGCGGCCATTCGCGTGCTGCCGGGCGCCTACCTGGGCCGTCCCGATGCGGACGGGGTCAATCCCGGTGACAGATTCATTCGTTTGGCTTTGGTCCACGACAATGCGACGCTCGGTCCTGCCTTAGGGCGCGTTGCCGAATTGCTTTCAACGGGGGGCCACTGATCGATGCCTGCTTCAAGCGCCCGCACATTATCTCGCGGCTTGCCGCAACGCAGCCGCCCTTCGCGGTTTGCCGGGTTCGTGCCGACCAGCGCGGAGGCGTTTTTCCGCCGCCGACTGACCGAATTGACAGGCCTCGGCCAGATCGCGCTCGCAGCAGCCCTGATCGCAGCGCTGGTCACTTTCTATGCCGCCGACCCGTCCTGGGATTCGGCCCTGCCGGCGCGCTGGGCCCACCATGCACATAATCTGCTTGGGCTGCCGGGGTCTTATTTCGCCGATATCTTCATCCAGACGCTGGGCCTGGCGGCTTATCTTTTGCCAGCAGCGATTGCGGTCTGGGGCATGCGCCAATTGCGTCATCGCCGCAATGCGCCCTTGTGGCGGCGATTGGTTCTGCTGTTTCCCGGGCTGCTGTTCGCCGCTGCGGCCCTGTCCCCGCTGACGCCGTTTCCCGCGTGGCCGCTGGCCGCCAGCATGGGAGGCAGTGTCGGTCAGGCGATTCTCACTCTAGCCGCTAAAGGCCTGTCGCCCTTCCTCGGGGCCGTTGGCATTTGGGTCGCCTGGGCGATCGCCACAATTATGGGACTTATTCTGCTGTCGGCGGCGCTCGGAATCAGCTTCTCCGATTGGCGCGCCGGCTTTGCCGCCGTCGCGGGCGCTTTCAGCTGGCTCGGCAGACGGGTCGGCGCACTCAGGCCCGTTCGCGATGATGATTTGGCCCTTCCGGTTCGACCGAGGTCCGGCCAGCGGCGGCAGGAACCTGAGCTCGGCGGCAAGGTGACAGTCTTCGCGCCGGCTAAGGATCGCAAGCCGCCGCGCATTACAGCGGGCGCCAGGAAAGCCGAAGCGTCCGATTCGCGCCAGCCGGCGCTGAACTTGCCTGAGCCCAGCGACTATATGCTGCCGCCGCATGACTTGCTGCAGGTCGCCCCGGCCGAATCCCGTTCCCCCGAATTGAACGAGGATTTTCTGCAGCGCAATGCCGAACTGCTGGCCGGCGTGCTGGCAGACTTCGGTGTGAAGGGCGACATCGTCAATATCCGCCCCGGACCTGTCGTAACACTCTATGAACTCGAGCCGGCACCGGGCACCAAATCGTCCCGCGTCATCGGCCTTGCCGACGATCTGGCCCGCTCGATGAGCGCGCTGGCCGTGCGCGTTGCTGTCGTTCCCGGCCGCAATGTCATCGGTATCGAACTCCCGAACCAGAAGCGCGAAACAGTTTATATGCGCGAGATTCTGGAAAACGATAATTACCAGGCCGGCCCGATCAAGCTGCCCCTGATTCTGGGTAAGGATATCGGCGGCCTGCCGGTTGTGGCCGATCTGGCGCGCATGCCGCACCTGCTGGTTGCAGGTACCACCGGCTCGGGCAAATCGGTCGCAATCAACACGATGATTCTGTCGCTGCTCTATCGCTTGCCGCCCGAACGCTGCCGCTTCATCATGGTCGACCCCAAGATGCTGGAACTCTCAGTCTATGAGGGTATTCCGCACCTGTTGGCGCCGGTCGTGACCGATCCCCGAAAGGCTGTGGTCGCGCTCAAATGGACAGTGCGGGAAATGGAAGACCGCTATCGTGCCATGTCGAAGCTCGGCGTGCGCAATGTCGAAGGCTTCAATCAGCGTCTGCGCGAGGCGCGCGAAAACGGCGAGATGCTGACTCGCAAGGTCCAGACCGGATTCGACGCCGACACCGGCAAACCGGTGTTCGAGGATCAAGCCTTCGACCTGAAGGAACTGCCCTATATCGTGGTGGTGGTCGACGAGTTCGCCGACCTGATGCTGGTCGCGGGCAAAGACATCGAGGGCGCAATCCAGCGTCTGGCGCAGATGGCGCGCGCCGCCGGCATTCATCTGATCATGGCTACCCAACGCCCGTCGGTCGATGTCATCACCGGCACTATCAAGGCCAACTTTCCCACCCGAATCAGCTTCCAGGTCACCTCCAAGATCGACAGCCGCACTATCCTGGGCGAATCCGGAGCCGAACAGCTTCTGGGTCAGGGCGACATGCTCTATATGGCGGCCGGCGGCAGGGTGACCCGCGTGCACGGGCCTTTCGTGCGCGACCAGGAGGTCGAAAAGGTCGTCGCCTATCTCAAGACCCAGGGCGAGCCAGACTATGTCGATGAGGTGACCGAGGACGACGAACTGCTCGACGACATGGCTTTGGCCTTGGGCGAAGAGGGCGGCGGGTCGGGCGACGATCTCTATGATCAGGCGGTTGCCTTGGTTGCCCGCGAAGGCAAGGCCTCGACCAGCTTCGTCCAGCGCCATCTTCAGATCGGCTATAACCGCGCTGCGCGATTGATCGAAAAGATGGAAAAGGAAGGCGTGGTCTCGACCGCCAACCATGTCGGCAAACGCGAGGTCCTGGTCGGCAATCACGCGGACTAGGTCGGAACTTGACCGCTCCCGGATCCCGGATTCAGCGATACTTCTCCGGGCTATCGCGCAACACCTATCTTCTCGCGTTATCCAGTCTGTTCAGCGACATCTCGACCGAGATGCTCTACCCGGTTTTGCCGGTCTATCTGACGCAAATGCTGCACGCGACGGGCGGCGTCATCGGCCTGATCGACGGCTTTGCCCAGGCCACTCAGAATATCGTGCAGGGCTTCTCCGGCACGTTTTCGGACAGGCTGCAACGGCGCAAATCGGTTGCGCTTGCCGGCTATTTTCTTGCGGCGATCGCAAAGCCGCTGATGGGGTTTTCCACAGTTTGGCAAGGCGTCTTCGGCGCTCGATTGCTGGATCGGCTTGGCGCCGGAATCCGCTCCGCCCCGCGCGACGCGCTTATCGCGTCCTCAGTTGAGCGAAAGGACAGAGGCAGAGCTTTCGGGCTGGAGGGTTTCGGCGATAATGCCGGTGCCTTTCTGGGCCCGCTGCTGGCTGTTTCCCTGCTTTATGTGCTGCACATCGGGATGCGCCCCATTTTTTATCTGGCGATCATTCCCGGGCTATTGGCGTTTTTTATGGTTCTGCTGGTAAAGGAGCACCCAACAGCGACAAAGGCCGCATCGAAGATCAGTTTCGGGCTGGGACAGTTTCCGAAAAGCTATTGGCGGTATCTGCTGGTGACCGCCCTATTCGGTATCGGCAACTCCAGCAACGCATTTCTGATTCTGCGGACACGCGAAATCGGCATCCCGCTGGAAACGACGATTCTGATCTATGCGGCATTCAATCTCGTGGCGGCTTTGATTTCCTACCCGGCAGGGACGTTTTCGGACAGTTGGGGAAGAAAGACGATCCTGCTCGCGGCTTTCGTCATCTTCTTGATCGTCTATCTCGGCTTTGCCCTCACTCAAAACGTGCTTCTGATCGGCGCCTTGTTCGTCTTCTACGGGTTGTATCAAGGGATATTCCGTGCGGTCGGCAAAGCGCTTGCCCTGGACTTTGTGCCGGACCATCTGCGGGCCAGCGGTGTGGGCTGGTACAGCACCACGGTGGGTCTGCTGCAACTTCTTGCCAGCATCGTCGCAGGAACCCTGTGGGACCGATTGGGACACGTCGCGGTGTTCTATTATGGTGCTGTCTTCGCAACAGTCGGCAGCATTGCATTGCTTTTGCTTATTCCGGGGGAACCCGATCGCTCCGACCGGGCAACGCAATCGGCACCTAAGTGAACCGCGGCAATCCTCCAAAGCCCGAGGTCATCGGTATCGACCATATCTATATCGCCGTTTCGGATGTGGCGACGTCTGAGGGTTTCTACGACCGACTGATGGGTGTTCTGGGGTTCCGCAAGAACAGCTTCGACATCGGCCGCGACCACCATATCCAATATTACAATCGCCATTTCGGCTTTGTGTTGAGACCGGCGCGAGGCGGAACGCACGATCCCTATAGTCCCGGTCTGCATCATCTATGCTTGCGCGTGGATAGCGCCGAGGACGTCGCCGATGCAGCGGCCGGGATCCGGCAGGCGGGCATCGATGTAACAGAGCCCAAACTCTACCCCGAATATGCGCCGGACTATTGCGCCATATTCCTATCCGACCCCGATGGGGTGCGGCTCGAGATCACGAACTATCGCCAGGAACGACGGGATCGGCACGATCGGTGGACGGAATCATAGGCGCCGTCACGCCGAATTTATTCAGCAGCGACCGCACCAGCCCAAAGACCGGCTCAAGCACATAGGCCAGCCGGTGGCTGTACCCGACCTCATAGAGGCCGTGGCTGGTTTCCCAGTTCAAGAGGGTTTCGCGGGCCATTTCGTTGATCATCGCCTCAAGTTCGCGCACTCGTGTCGCTGCGGCCAGCGTATCGAATTCGATCAGCCTGAAAACGAAATACAGCAGGCTGCAGATGATAAGGAACAGGATGACGCCAGCCGGCGGGAAGGCCGTATAGACCAGCGTGGTGGCGGCGAGGGTCGCGGGCACGCTGATGACGCAATATTGGTTGAACACCGAGTTTCTCTGCATGATCTCGGTACGCAGCGAGTTGTACTCAAACAGCAAGGCTTGGACCTTGTCTGTCGTCGACATCGGCGAATGAGCAGTCATCGGCGCCCCACCTCATCATGGCCAGCGATCAGCTTACGGTAACCCCGAATTATGTTGGATCGCAATAACATCGCTGGGCGAGCCGGCAGGAATATTGCGCGCTTTGCCCCAACTGCTAGGTTGCACAAAGCAGACCGAAGGAAGGAAACGCCGAATGGCGAACTGGACGCATCGTTACGGGAAAATCAACGGCATCGACATGCATTGGGTTGAGGAGGGCGAGGGGCCGCTCGTCATTCTCTGCCATGGTTTCCCCCATCTTTGGTTCAGTTGGCGACACCAGATTGCGGTCATTGCGGCGGCAGGCTGGCGGGTGCTCGCACCCGACATGCGCGGCATGGGCCAAACCGAGGCGCCGGCGGACACCAGCCAGTATGACTGCGATCATACGGTCGGCGATCTGATCGGGCTGATGGATCATTACGGAGAAAAGCAGGCCGTATTCGCCGGTCTCGATTTCGGTGTCTTCGCGGCCTATGACCTCGCCTTCCGTCATCCCGAACGGGTGCGGGCCCTGATCGGGCTGGAGAACCCAGTGACCCCCCACAACCCCGCTATTTCACCCTTGGACGAATCGCGGGAGATGTCGAAGAAGCATTTCACCCACATCACCTATTTCGAGCCCTACGGCCCCGCCGACGCAGACCTTGGAAACAACGTGCGGGACTTTCTGACGAAGGTCTATTACGCGCTCTCGGGAGATTATCATCTGCTCGATATGTGGAATCACCCGCCCGGTACGAGCTATCGCAACGCCTTGCCGCCGAACCCGCCGCCCCTTCCCTGGTATTGGCTGAGCGAGCTGGAGTTGGAGTTTTATATCTCCGAATATAGCCGCTCCGGCTTCACCGGCGGGCTGAACTGGTATCGCGCGATGGACTTGCGATGGCATCAGCGCAAGCAGTTCGAGGGCAAGAAGAACTCTGCGCCTTTCTTCTTCATCGGCAGTGAGCACGACGTTGATCTTGAGGGCTTTCACGGCGACGATCCGTTGGGTCAGCTCAAGAACCAATACAGCGACATTCGTGCAGTCGAGATGATCGGCCATGCCGGTCATATGGTTCAGATGGAGCGGGCCGAGGAGGTTAACGCCCTGATGCTGAAGTTCCTGGCGACGCTGAAGGCTTAACTAACGCCGGCTGGCCTGCACCGCGCGGCCGAGACTCTCGAGCGCAGCGCGCAACTCGCCGTCGGGAACGGCCTGGGTCAGTTCGACCAGCTGGGATTCCTCGACGGGGCTCAAGGGGCGCAGATTGGCCATCGGCGGCATGCGCGTCGGCGGACGCTGCACCAGCTTGATCCGCGCCACGGCGCGATAGCCGAAAACGGCGTTTACCCGCTCGATCAACTGGGGCATCGAATGCTGCACCTCGATGGCACGGGCCGGAACGATATCGATGGTGAGCGTGGCATCCGTGCGCTCGCCGCGCGGGAAGGCGAGCTTCACCGGCGCCGTCACCTGGCCCAGATCGGCACCAACGATCAGCGGCCAGTCGGTGACCAGCTTTCCATAGCCCAGGCCTTTTTTTCCCAGAGCTTTGCCGGCGACACCGGGAATCATGCGTGACATATGGCGGGGACCGGACATGGTCATGTTATAGGCTTCTCATGCCTACGACCGCTAGAGCAACGAAGACGCAGGATCTCTCAAGCCAGTTATTGGACTGGTACGATCGGCACCGCCGCGTATTGCCTTGGCGCGCGCCTGCGGGGAAGCTGACTGAGCCTTACGCCGTCTGGCTGTCGGAAATCATGCTTCAACAGACCACCATTGCTGCGGTCATCCCCTATTTCCTGCGTTTCCTGCAACGCTGGCCGTCGGTCGCCGATCTGGCTGCGGCTCCATTGGACGACGTGCTGACCGAATGGGCGGGCCTGGGCTACTACGCGCGTGCCCGCAATCTGCACGCCTGCGCCAAGGCCGTGGTCGAGCGCCACGGCGGCATCTTCCCTGCCGACCGAGAGGCGCTGAAGGCTCTGCCGGGCATCGGCGATTATACCTCCGGCGCGATTGCCGCGATCGCCTTCGATATTCCGGCTGCTGCTATCGACGGGAATGCCGAACGCGCTCTTTCGCGCCTGTTCGATATCGAAACGCCGATGCCGCTCGCCAAACCCGAACTGCGGCGGATCGGCGAATCGTTGGTGCCGGCGGATCGGCCGGGTGATTTCGCCCAGGCTCTGATGGACCTGGGGTCGACAGTCTGCACGCCGCGCAAGCCGGGCTGCGTGCTGTGCCCCTGGCGTGAACCGTGCCGTGCCCTTGCTTTGGGCATCGCCGAGAGCCTGCCGCGCAAGGCTGAGAAAGCCGTCAGGCCTCACCGGGCCGGAACCGCCTTCTGGGTTGTCGACGACACAGGCGCGGTATTGCTTAGGCGGCGGGCGGAAAAGGGGCTGCTGGGGGGCATGATCGAGGTGCCGTCGACCGAATGGGGGCCGACGCCGCCTTCGCCATCCGACGCCAGGTCCGCCGCACCGCTGGAAACCGACTGGCGGGTGCTTCCGGGCCAGGTGCGGCATGTCTTTACCCATTTCGAGCTGACCTTGACCGTCTGGACGGGGAGGGTCTCAGGGCGCGGCGACGCAAAGCTGGGCATGTGGGTAAAACCCGATAAGTTCGGGGACTATGCCCTACCTAGCCTCATGATGAAGGTCGTGAGACACGCTATGACTAAGGCCGGCTGTTAAGGCCGCTCTATCTCGATCCCCACCGTCGCGGCATCGGGGAAAATGTCCGGCTTTTCGATCTTCACCCGCACCGAAGCAACGGTGAAATGGGTCAGGCAATCTGCGGCGATCTTCTCCGCCAGTGTCTCGATCAAATGGAAATGGCCGGTGGCAACGATGGCGCGGATCGCCTTGACGACATTTTCATAGGATAGGACGCTATCGACCGTGTCGGTGGCATCGGGTGCGCGCGGGCCGACGCTGAGGTCGATCGATACGCGGATGCGCTGCGGCTTGATCTTCTCATGCTGATGCACGCCGACCGAGGCGATCATCTCCAGGTCGCGCACGAAGATGCGGTAATTCTTGCCCGTGTTGCGGGTCGGGCTCACACCATCTCCGCGCGGATTTGCTGGCGCAGAATGTCGATCGGAGTCGGCCGTCCATCGACCTCGAAATGCCAGAACAGCCAGCCGTTGCAGGCCGGCGCATTCTGCACGGCCGCACCAACCTTATGGATCGAACCCCGGCAGGCACCCAATAAAGTGCGCGATTCTATCGTCCCGTCGGCATAGATCTCGGCATTGTGACGGCGCCCGGAATCGAAGATCAGCGTGCCGGGACACAGCAGTCCGCGCTCGACCACCCGCCCGAAGGGCACGCGCGGTTCGTTGCGCTTCGACGGGGTTGCAGCCAGCGCATCGCGCGCCAGCGGCTCGATTATGCGGATGCGCTCCAGTGCGACCTTGGCATAACCCTCGTCTCGGTCGATGCCGATCCACCGCCGGCCCAGTCGTTTTGCCACCGCACCGGTCGTTCCGCTCCCGAAAAACGGGTCCAGCACGATATCGCCCGGGTCGGTCGTCGCCAGCAATATGCGGTGCAGCAGCGCCTCAGGCTTTTGCGTCGGATGCGACTTGACGCCCTTGTCGTCGCGCAGGCGTTCGCCGCCGCTGCAGATCGGGATCACCCAGTCGCTGCGCATCTGCAGGTCGTCGTTTAGACCCTTCATCGCGTGATAGTTGAATTTGTACCGCGCCTCGGGGCTTTTCGCGGCCCAGATCATGGTCTCATGGGCATTGGTGAAACGGCGTCCGCGGAAATTGGGCATGGGGTTCGATTTCAGCCAAACTACATCGTTCAACAGCCAGTAATTCAAATCCTGCAGCGCCACGCCCATGCGGAAGACATTGTGATAACTGCCGATCACCCACAGGGCGCCGTCATCCTTCAATATTCGGCGGGCAGCAGTCATCCAGGCGCGGGTGAACTCGTCGTAGAGTTTGAAGTCGGCGAACTTGTCCCAATCGTCGTCGACCGCGTCGACTTCCGAGTTGTCCGGGCGCAGCAGCGACCCGCGAAGCTGCAGGTTATAGGGCGGGTCGGCGAAGATCAGGTCGACCGATTTGGCGGGCAGAGAGTTCATCCGCTCAATGCAATCGCCCATCACGATCCGGCCGATCGGAAGTTCGGTGTCGATTGTTGATATGTCTGGTTGGTACGTCGTCATTGCGGCGCGATCTTCTTGCGCGCGACTCTCCCAGTCAATCTATTTTTTCGTTCAGAGTCAGAGGCTTGCCGCAAAGCACTCGCGTACCGGCGCAAAAGAGGTGCGATGATGCGGCGTGGGACCGAATCTTTTCAACGCGTTGCGATGGGCGAGCGTGCCGTAGCCGACATTCGTGGTCCAGCCATACTCAGGATGGGTTTCGGCCAATTTCTGCATCAGCCGGTCGCGGACCACCTTGGCGACGATCGAGGCAGCGGCGATCGACAGGTGAATTCCGTCTCCGCCGATGACCATTCGGCACTGCATAGGCAGGCCGGGGTGTTGATTCCCATCCACCAATGCCAGATCCGGCAATACGGTCAGACCCGCTACGGCGCGACGCATCGCCAGGAATGAGGCCTGTAGAATATTGATGCTGTCGATCTCGGCGACGCTGGCCTGGCCTACGCCCACCATCGCACAGCCGCGAATCTCCAGGTCCAGCCGCTCTCGGGCGCACAGCGTCAGCTTCTTGGAGTCGTCGACTTCGCGTGCCACTGAGCGGGGCAGTTTGCGCGGCAAAATTACCGCTGCCGCCACGACCGGACCGGCCAGCGGCCCGCGCCCGACCTCGTCGATACCCGCGACGATTCCGGCGAAGGCGCTCTCGAATTGAAAATGGGGCAGGCGGGACTCGCGCATAGGCAAAGCTAGCCCAAGGTGGACCGGCGAAAAAGCAAAACATCGATCAGAAAAGCGACAATTGTGCCTTCGCTGGGCTGCCGCTCCTGAACAAGGTCAGGTTCAGCGCCGGCCTGGGTTTGTCCAGGTGAAGTCGCTTTACCACCAGGGCAAAGCGCTGCTGGAGCAATTGGGCATAGGGTCCGGTGCCGGTCATGCGGGTGCCGAAGCCGGCCTGGTTCAATTTACCGTCCCGGCATTGGCGAATCAGACTCAGAACCTTGTCCGCGCGGTCGGGGAAATGACCGCGCAACCATTCTTCGAACAGGGTTTTGATCTCATAGGGCAGGCGTACGATGATCATGCCTGCGCGCTCGGCCCCTGCCTCGGCCGCTGCTTCCAATATAGATTCCAGCTCATGGCAGGAAAGGCCTGGCACGATCGGCGCGGCCATGACGCTGACCGGCACACCGGCTGACCTCAGCACCCTAATCGTCTCGATTCGCTTTTGCGGCGTTGCCGCCCTGGGTTCCATAGTTCGGGACAGTTCGCGGTCCAGCGTTGTGATCGATACGCCGCATCTGACCAGCCCCTTGGCCGCCATCGGCCCCAATATGTCCAGGTCGCGCTGGATCAGCGCCGATTTGGTCAGAAGCCCGACCGGATGTTCGAATTCGGACAGCACCTGAAGAATGCGGCGGGTCAACATCTCCGTGCGCTCGACCGGCTGATAGGCATCGGTATTGATGCCCAGTTGAATGACGGCGGGCGTGTAGTTCTTGGCCGACAGTTCCGCGCGCAGCAATTCCGGCGAGTCGGGCTTGCGAAATATCCGGGTCTCGAAATCCAACCCCGGCGACAAGTTCAAATAGGCGTGGGTCGGCCGGGCAAAACAATAGATGCAGCCGTGTTCACAACCCTTATAGGGGTTGATCGAGCGGTCGAAGCCGACATCGGGCGAGTTGTTGCGGGTGATGATCCGCTTGGCCGTGTCGATGCCCAGGATGGTCTGGGACGGTGCGCTTTCCCATTCGTCGGGTTCGGCGCCGCCCCAGCCGTCGTCAGTCGTTATCCGGTCCGGCGAATCGAACCGCCCGCTCGGCCGGTTCGAAACTGCTCCCCGGCCCTTGCGCGGAACATCCGGCAGGGCGTCGATCTCAGTTCTGATGCGCAACTCGGCCATGGACCGAATATAGCGCGCAGATCAGAACTTACAATGAACAAATAGAGATTAAGGCGCGAGACTCTTGTTCACGACCTCGAAGATGTCCCGCGACTTCACGCGTCCGGCCAAATCCTTCAGCACCGCCTCCATCCGGCTGCGCTGCGGTTCGGCGAAGCGCCGCCACTGGCGGATCGGTCCCAGCATGCGGGCGCCGACCTGCGGGTTGGTCGTGTCGAGATGAGCGACGATATCGGCCAGCAGGCGATATCCTTCGCCCGCCGGGTCGTGAAATCGCGCGAAGTTGCCGTCGGCAAAGCTGCTGATCAGTGCGCGTAGTCGGTTCGGGTTGCCGGTCGTGAAGTCGGGGTGGCGCATCAGCCGGCGGACATCGCCCAGGGTCTGCGGCCGGTCTGCGCGCGCCTGGACCGAAAACCATTTATCCAGGGTCAGCGCATTGTCCTTGTGCCGGTCATAGAAGGCAGCAAGCGCCGCCTCCCGTTCCGGTCCGTCGGTGTCCGCCAGCGCAGCCAGAGCGCCGATGCGCAGGGTCATGCCTCGGGCAGCATGGAACTGCCGGTCCGCCAGCGCCACGATCTCCGCATCGGGTGCGGCCATCAGCAATCTAAGGGCTGCATTGTGCAGGGCACGCCTGCCGATCGCCTCAGCCGACAGGTCGCTCTCGCTGTCCTCGTTACCGGGGCCGGTTCGGTTGTAGACCTCAAGCAAAACCGGGCGCAGCCGATGGGCGAGCGTCTCGCGGATTGTGTTGGTGACGGACGTCAAGATCGCGACATCGACCGGCGTCGCATATTCGGCCAGCGCCGCGGCATCGGGCAGCATCAGCATGACCGCGCCCAGGCCGGGGTCCAGCCCACGGTCCTGCAGCATCGTCCGGGTCGCGTCGGTCAACAGGTCGATCAGTTTTGCCGCATCTGGATGGGCAGGACGCGCCGCGCTGGCGAGCAATGTGCGGATAGCCAGTTCCTGCCCTGAATCCCACCGCGCAACCGGGTCGTCGTCGTGGGCGGCCAGGAATGCCAGTTCGGACCCGCCGAGGTCGGTTGTAAGCCGGACCGGCGCTGAAAATCCGCGCAGCAGCGATGGCGTCGGCGCGGCCGGAATATTGTCGAATTCGAATCGCGCGCTGGCGGTTTTCAGCTCCAGAACTTGTTCGGTCTCACCGTTCGCGCTCAGCGCAAAGGCTTGGCCGTCGGGTCCGATCAGGGCGATGCGGATCGGCATATGCAACGGCGCCTTGTCCGGCTGGCCGGGCGTCGGCGCAGTGGTTTGGCTGAGCGTCAGGCTGAATCGCTTCGCCTGGGCGTCATAGCTGCTGCTCGCGCTCACCAAGGGTGTGCCGGCCTGGCTATACCAGGTACGAAACTGGCCGAGATCGACGCCCGAAGCATCTTGCATCGCCTGAACGAAGTCGTCACAGGTGACGGCCTGACCGTCGTGGCGCCCGAAATAGAGATCCATCCCGGCGCGGAACCGAGATGGACCCAGCAGTGTGCGGATCATTCGAATGATTTCCGCGCCCTTTTCATAGACCGTGGGCGTGTAGAAATTATTGATCTCGATATAGCTGTCCGGGCGGATCGGATGGGCCATCGGCCCCGAATCCTCAGGGAACTGCGACCGCCGAAGCCTGTCGACTTCGCTGATCCGTTTGACGGCCTCGCCCGATTGGTCGCCGGAAAATTGCTGGTCGCGAAAGACCGTCAGCCCTTCCTTCAGGCTGAGTTGGAACCAGTCGCGGCAGGTGACGCGGTTGCCGCTCCAATTGTGGAAATATTCATGGGCGATGACGCCTTCGACGCCGGTATAGTCGGCATCGGTCGCTGTATCGGGGGTGGTCAGCACATATTTCGTGTTGAAGATATTGAGGCCGGTGTTCTCCATGGCCCCCATATTGAAATCTCCGACGGCGACGATATTGAACACGTCCAGCTGATATTCCCGCCCATAGGTTTGTTCGTCCCAAACCATCGACGCCTTCAGCGAGCGCATCGCATGGTCCAGCTTGTCCAGATCGGCCGGCGCGGCATAGATGCCCAGCGTCACAGTGCGGCCTGAGGCAGTCACGAATGTATCGTTGATATGCGACAGCTTGCCGGCGACCAGCGCGAATAGATAGCTCGATTTCGGGAAGGGGTCGTCCCACACCGCATAGTGGCGGCCCTCCGGCAGATCGCCTGCTTCAATCGGATTGCCGTTCGACAGCAGGACCGGATATTCAGCCTTGTCGGCGGCCATCCTGACCGTCATCGGCGCCATCACGTCAGGCCGATCGAAATAATAGGTGATCTTGCGAAAGCCTTCCGGCTCGCACTGGGTGCAAAAGGAACCGGACGAACGATAGAGCCCGTCCAGCGACGTGTTCGCCGCCGGGTCCAGCCGGGTCACGATCTCCAGCACCGCTTGCTGCCCTACGCCGGGGATCGTCAGATGCTCTGAGTCGCGCGTGTAACGGGCTTCGTTCAGTATCTTTCCGTCCAGCGCCACCGACACCAGTTCAAGCTTGCGTCCATCGAGCACCAGCGGGGCCGTTGCGTTGCCGGCGCGTTCCAGCTGGATGCGCGCTTTGACCGTTGTCGCGTGGGGTTCCAGGTCAAAATCGAGGTCGAGACGGCGAACGCGAAAATCGGGCGACTGATAATCGCGCCGCTGAATTGTGCGGGGTGTCGCGGCGGGGGCCAGGCTTGCTTGGTCCATCATAGATATGCCTCCAGCGCCTGGCGCTCTTCAGCTGTGAAGGGCTTGGACCCTCGTGCTTCGGCATCGAAGCGCACCGCGATCGACTGCGATGTGGAGGCGCACACATCGCCGTCGAAAATCGCGCAGGCCAGGGTCAAGGAACTGGTCCCCAACCGGCACAGCCGAACCCCCAGTTTCAGTACCGCCGGAAAGCGGATTTCCTTGCGATAGTCGATTTCGAGGCGAACCATCGCCATCCCGACCTTGGCCCCGTCGGATAGGCCGCAAGAGGCCATGAAGCTTACCCGCGCGGTCTCAAAATAGGTCGCATAGGCCTTGTTGTTGACGTGGCCCAGCATGTCGAGGTCGGCAAAGCGCACATGTTCGGTCGCCCAGAAGCGATAGCTCTCAGGGGCGGTCGCGTCGAAATCGCTCATCGCTTTTGAATCAGTTGGACGATCGTGATCGGGTCGCCGTTGTCCGAGGCCTGGGCCTGGGCAAGGGTGAAGCTGCGCCCCTCGGGCTGTTTCAGAAGCCAGGTTCGAAATATCGCCCCGATCTGGTTCGAACTGATGCTGGGTGTACCCAGCCTCTGTTCCAATGCCGCAGCCAACCCATCGAAGGTAAAGCCCGGCTGATCGACCAGTTCGAACGCGACCGAGAACAGCGGCATTGCTTCACCGCCATGGGGAAGCGCGCCCACGTCGAAATGCGCCTGGGCATGGCGGATATAGCCGTCGGTGGAACCGCCATCGGTGTAGAGCACCATGCCGTTTGCTTCGTGGCGGACAAATTTGGTCAGTCTGGCGAAGTCGTCCGGCAGGCTTTCGGCGGTAATGGGCTTGGCGCCGGCTTGGACCAAGGCATCGGCGATATCGTCTGTCGGGGCGGCCGACGACACGCCGCCGAATGCCAGCAGCATCGATAATGTCAGGACGGCCAGAATTCTCATGTCAGCACCAAATCGTCGCGGTGGATCAGTTCTTCGCGGCCACGATAACCCAGAATCGATTCCGATAAACCACTATGCCGGCCAGCCAGCGCCCGCGCCTCGTCCGCCGCATAGTTCGACAGGCCGCGAGCGATTTCGCGCCCGTCCGTGTCTTGCACCCCGATAAGATCGCCGCGCTCGAATTGCCCGATGATCACGGTAACGCCGGCCGGCAGCAGGCTTTTGCCTGAGCCGAGAGCCTGCACCGCGCCGTCGTCGACCACGACATGGCCGCCGACCGACAGATGGGCCGCGATCCAGCGTTTGCGGGCAGTCAGCGGCTCTGCGCCGGGAATAAACCAGGTCGCGCGCGCGGTGCCTGCCAGGGCTGCCAGCGGGTGGCGCCCGCGCCCGTCGGTGATCGCCATCCTGCACCCCGCGGCCATCGCGATGCGCGCCGCTGCAAGCTTGGTTACCATTCCGCCGGAACTGATTCCCGGCCGGGCCTCGCCCGCCATTGCCTCGATTTCAGGGGTCAGTTCGGTGACCTCTGGAAGATGCGCGGCATCGGGATTTGTGCGCGGGTCGGCCGTATAGAGGCCGTCGATGTCGCTGAGAAGGACAAGCGTGTCGGCGCTGGCCATCTGGGCGACGCGCGCCGCCAGCCGGTCATTGTCGCCGAAGCGCAATTCCGCAGTTGCGACCGTATCATTCTCATTGATGACTGGAACAGTGCCCAGCCCCAGAAGCGTGGTCAGTGTCGCCCGGGCGTTCAGGTGGCGCCGCCGCGCCTCGGTGTCTTCCGGCGTTACCAGAACCTGGGCGGCGATAATGCCGTGGCGGGCCAGTCCGGCACGATAGGCCTCGACCAGACGGATTTGACCGATGGCCGCCGCCGCTTGCTTTTCCTCGATCCGCAACGAACGAGTTCGCTCCAGGCCCAGCACGCGGCGGCCGATGGCTACTGCGCCCGATGTGACGATAATTGATTCGACGCCGTTCTTGCGCAGCCCGGCCAGATCGTCGGCGACGGACTCAAGCCAGCTTTGGCGAATCTCCCCGCCTTCATCGACGATAATGGCTGAGCCGATTTTCACGACCAGCCGTCGTGCCTGAGAAAGTTTGTGGGGTGCTGATGTGGCGAGGGTTGCCGCTTCAGGCATCGGTCGGGTGCCAGCTGGTGCGTTCTTCCACAGGGACCTGCTCGACCGCTTCCTGGACGCGCCGTGCATCGACCACATGCAGCAGCGCAGCAAGCGCCTCGCGCACGCCAACGCCGGTTGCCGCCGACAGGGTCAGCGGAGTCTTGCCTGTGGCCCGCGCCAGCTTGCGCTTGGCCTTGCCCAGATCTTCGGCTGACACGGCATCGATCTTGCTCAACGCCAGAATCTCTCTCTTCTCGGCCAGGCCTTCGCCATAGGCCTCGATCTCATGGCGGACCGTGCGATAGGCCTTGACCGGGTTCGGATCGGTTGCGTCAACCAGATGCAGCAGAACGCCGGTGCGCTCCACATGACCCAGGAACCTTGTGCCCAGGCCCGCGCCCTGATGGGCATCCTCGATCAGACCTGGAATATCGGCCAGCACGAACTCGCGATCGTCCACCCGCACGACGCCCAGATTGGGGGTCAGCGTGGTGAACGGGTAATCGGCGATCTTGGGCTTGGCATGGGTCGTTGCGGCCAGAAAGGTCGACTTTCCGGCGTTGGGCAGGCCGACGATGCCGGCGTCCGCGATCAGCTTCAGGCGCAGCCAGACCGAGCGTTCCTGGCCAGGCCAGCCGGGCGTGCATTTGCGGGGAGCCCGGTTGGTCGAGGTTTTGAAATGGGCATTGCCGAAGCCGCCGTCGCCGCCGCGCAGAAAGACGACGCGGTCGCCGACATGGGTCAGGTCGGCCAGAACGGTTTCGCCGTCCTCATCCAGTATTTCAGTGCCTGGCGGTGTCTTGATGACGAGCGTGGGGGCGTCGGCCCCGGTGCAGTCGCTGCCCCGGCCGTTGCCGCCGCGCGGCGCCTTGAAGTGCTGGCGATAGCGGAAGTCGATCAGCGTGTTCAGCCCTTCGACGACTTCGAAGACTACGTCCGCGCCGCGACCGCCGTTGCCCCCGTTGGGGCCCCCGTGTTCGATAAATTTTTCACGCCGGAACGCGGCGCAACCCGCGCCGCCATCGCCGCTGCGCAGGTATATTTTGGCCTGATCCAGGAATTTCATTGCCGATCCTAAAGGGCAAAGGCCCTAAAGCGCGCCGGCGACCGGGCCTCCAAGGCCCGGTAACAGGCTATTCCGCTGCTTCGGCGGTCTCAGCCGCAAGCGGGACAACCTTCACAACCTGACGCCCGCTGCGCACCTTGTGGAAGGTGACATGACCATGCTCCAGCGCGAACAGGGTGTGATCCTTGCCCATGCCGACATTGGCGCCCGGATGCACTTTCGTGCCGCGCTGACGGATGATGATGTTGCCGGCCACGACGAACTCGCCGCCGAACTTCTTTACGCCGAGGCGGCGGCCCTCAGAGTCGCGACCGTTGCGCGAACTACCGCCGGCTTTCTTATGTGCCATGGCTCTCTACCTTACGCTGCGGAGATTTCGGTGATGCGCAGGACGGTAATGTCCTGGCGATGACCGTTCTTGCGGCGATAATTCTGCCGCCGCTTCTTCTTGAAAACGATGATCTTGGGGCCGCGATCCTGGGCCACGACCTCGGCCGCGACGCTGGCGCCCTGGACCAGCGGCGTGCCGATCTTGTCGCCTACCATCAGAACCTGGTCGAGCGCGATGGTCGAACCGGCTTCGACCTCAAGCTTCTCGACCTTAATCACGTCGCCGGGGACGACCCGATACTGCTTACCGCCGGTCTTGATGACTGCGAACATCGCTTAAATCCTGAAACTGCGCCGGGCCTGACGAAAATCCGGCAACGGCCTGGGCAAAAAAATAGTCTGGGCCCCCGTCGCCATCAAGCGCCGGTCCCAAGCAAGCCGCGCAATCTAACGATTGTTGCGCCGCTGTCAATGCGCGGCGCTTATTTTCGCAGGTTTG
Source organism: Rhodospirillales bacterium (assembly GCA_003165335.1). Taxonomy (GTDB): domain Bacteria; phylum Pseudomonadota; class Alphaproteobacteria; order BOG-932; family Roseiterribacteraceae; genus BOG-932. The sequence continues at coordinate 92,834 of PLTD01000127.1, forward strand.
CGGGCGCTTCACCCCATCAGCCAGCCCGGCACATTATGGCCGTCGCCCCGGGGTGTCGCACCCATCGGGAAATTGCCCATGCCCAGAACCTCGGGATTGCCGTCGTACCAGACGGCGGTGCCGATGCGCTTGGTAATGCGCCATCCGTCCTTGGTGCGCACCAGATCGTCCGTGTACCAGCCGCCGATCATCAGGAAGGGCTTGGGCGCCAGGTCGTTGCGGACATGCTGCGCCAAGAAATAGCAGCGGACATGGGCATGATCGCCTTCCAGATCGATCACCGGCAGGCCCAGATGATGCTGGGTGGCGCTGAGTGCGCCCAAGGCCGCTCCCGCCATCGCCTTATAGCTGGCGGGCGTCATCTCCCCCACGCCGCCCAGGATAATCTGCGCTTCGGGTACAAAGACCTGGTCGAACAGAGACATTTCCCGCGTATCGACGGCCAGAACATAGAGGCCCAGAGCCCGCTGGATGTCCTGAATGTCCAAAAGCCGCTGGACGGCATCGTCGTTCACGCTCGTTGTCATGGCCTATATTCCCCTGGGTCTGGCTTGAATCCGATTTTGCCCGATCCTGGCGCAGGGCGCGCCTCAGATCAATCTCGGATCGCCATCTTCGGCGAACGGGCCTCACCGCCTTGCGGTGGCTTGGGCGATTTGCTATGCCCCCTGCACCTCAGAGCCGGTGGCTCCCGTGCGGTCGTGGCGGAACTGGTAGACGCGCAGCGTTGAGGTCGCTGTGGGCTAACCCCCGTGGAAGTTCGAGTCTTCTCGACCGCACCAATATTCCCTGTCCGAGCCGGACAGAACCCGGAAGCTAAGGCCCCTGAAACTGAAGGTGGTCCTTAGTTCTTCCCCTCCTTCCCGATCCTGGCGTGCGTGCGGACATAGTTCTGCACCGTCGCCAGGTCGTTGGGCAGTGTCACAATGCGTTCGGGCCGTTCGAACAGATCCGCCATATGCGGCGGCAGGGCCGGATGAACGCCGGTGGCTTCGGTCACAACCTCAGGAAATTTGGCGGCATGGGCGCAGGCCAGCGCGACGATTGCGGTGTCGTGCGATTCCTTAGCGCGCGCTGCCGCTTGGACCGCAACCGCACTATGCGGGTCGAGTACATTGCCGGTCTTGGCATAAGTTTGCGCGATCGTCGCCTTCGTTGCCGCATCGTCGACTGCCGTGCCGGTGAACAGGCTGCTGACTTCGGCGAAAACCGATGGCGTCACGCCGAAGGCGCCGGTCGCCTGGAATTCGGCCAGCTTTGCCTCGACGGCGGACCCATCACGGCCCAGAAGCTCGAACAAAAGACGCTCGAAATTGCTCGAGACCTGGATGTCCATGCTGGGGCTATAGGTCGGAACAACCGTTTCCTTGCGCATTTCAGAGGTGGCGAAAAAGCGCGCGAGAATGTCGTTGCTGTTGGTGCCGACGATCAGCCGCTCGATCGGCAGGCCCATCCGCTTCGCGGCATAGGCGGCATAGACATTGCCGAAATTTCCGGTCGGCACGGCAAAGGCGACTTTCCGGTGCGGCGCGCCCAGTGCCACGGCGGCGGCCACGTAATAGACGATCTGGGCCATGATCCGCGCCCAGTTGATCGAATTGACCGCTGCCAGCGCGAGCGTCTCGCGGAAATCCGCATCGCCGAACATCGCCTTCACCAGGGCCTGGCAGTCGTCGAAATTGCCCTCGATGGCGATGGCGTGGACATTGGCGCTGGGCACCGTCGTCATCTGCTTGCGCTGAACGTCCGAGGTGCGACCGGCAGGATAAAGGATGAAAATATCGACAGCATCGCGGTCGCGGCAGGCCTCGATCGCGGCCGAACCGGTATCGCCCGACGTCGCGCCGACAACCGTGATCCGCGCCCCGCGCTTGGCCAGAATATGATCGAACAGCTGCCCTAAAAGCTGAAGCGCCACATCCTTGAAGGCCAGCGTCGGTCCATGGAACAGTTCCAGCAGCCAGGTTTTCTGATCCAGCTGGATAAGCGGCGTCACCGCCCTGTGGGCGAAGCGGGAATAGGCGTTGCGGACCAGACCGGCAAATTCTTCGCGGCTGATCGAGTCGCCCAGAAAGGGCAACATGACCTCGACCGCGACCTCTTCGTAAGGCCGGCCGGCGAGGCTCTCCAGAAAGCCGGGGGCAAAGCTCGGCCATACCTCCGGCACGAACAGCCCGCCATCGGGCGCGAGACCGGCCAGGAGCACGTCCTCAAAGCTGCGGACACCAGCTTGTCCACGGGTGCTGATATAATTCATTCGTTATCGCTCGATCGGGGGCGGCTTCGGCTCGACATCAGATAGATGAGGGCCAGCACCGCCGCCATGCTGTACCAGAAAATTGCGTAATTGAGATGCTCGTTGCGCACCCCGGTGCCCTCGCTGCCGCCTGTCGCCGCAGGCCAGCCTGCCGCTCCGGTAGGTTTGGCGGTGATATAGACCGGGGCCAGCGGAAGGCCCGCCGCCTTTGACATGGCGGGGATATCGACGGTGTACCAGATATTGGCCTCGGGCTGGTTCGAAGGCACGAACAGTCCGCCTGGTTCCGGCAGGCGGACCACGCCGTCGATCTCAGCTGGGCCGTCGGCGGGGGTGTAGGTCGCAAGCTCGCTGGCATGGTCGAACGGGATAAAGCCGCGGTCGACCAGGATGGCGTCCCCTTCTTGCCTGATCAGCGGCACCAGAAGGTGAATCCCGGCCTTGCCGTCGTAGGTTCGGCCATAGAGCCAGAGCGCGTGGTCGGCCGCGAAACGCCCGCCGTCATGAACATGACGGAAAGCCCAGTCGGGCGGGTTCGATATCTCGACGGGTAGCGCCACTGCGTCGCCGTTCATGCGTGCGGCTATCGTGGCGAGCAGCTCAGTCTTCCAGGCCAGACGATGGATCTGCCAGGTGCCGAGCGAAATCATGATCGATATCATGACAAGGGCGACGAGGGTGGGCCAGAATCGCGGCCGAAATCCCATCATCCAATGGTCCTAAAGGGCTGTCGCCCGGGACCGCGCAACGCGACCCCGGGGATACCCAGGAACATTAACCGGCGGCGGGCGCTATCGGATTGATCGGCGTACCGTGGGGCATGCCGCCCCAGAAATAGATGGCGATGAACAGAAACAGCCATACCACGTCGACGAAATGCCAATACCAAGCGGCAGCCTCGAAGCCGAAATGGCTCTTGGGCGTGAATTGCAGCTTGTAGGCGCGCCACAGGCAGACCGACAGGAAGATCGTGCCGACCAGGACGTGGAAGCCGTGGAAGCCGGTCGCCATGAAGAAGGTCGAACCAAAAATCCCCTGGCGGAAGCCGAATTCGGCGTGGGTGTATTCCCACAACTGACACATCGTGAAGAAGACGCCGAGGCCGATCGTAAACCAGAGTGCCTTCTTGGCCTCGTCGTTGCGGCCTTCGATGAAGCAGTGGTGAGCCCAGGTGGCGGTGGTGCCCGACAGAAGTAAGACCATCGTCATCAGCAAGGGGAAGTGGAACGGATCGACCGGGGTGATGCCGGGCGGGGGCCAGACGCCGTTGATTCCGGCATTGGGAAACAGGCTCTGGCTGAAGAAGGCCCAGAAGAAGGCGACGAAAAACATCACTTCCGAGGCGATGAACAACGACATGCCGTAACGAAGGCCCAGTTTCACGACCGGACTGTGGGCTTTTTCAACGACCGATTCATGGATGACGTCGCGCCACCAGGCGAACATCGTGCCCAGAACGCAGAGAAAGCCGAAGATGAACAGCCAGGGGAAGTGCGCATGCATCAGCAGAATCGCACCGACCATCATCGTGCCGGCCGAAAACGCGGCCACAAGCGGCAGCGGACTGGGTTTCAGGAGGTGATAGGGCTGCTTGGGCCCGCCTTCCAGTTGCACTTCGGTCAGAGCTTCCGACATGTTCGCCTCAAACGAATCTTAGAGAAAAGACTTGGCGCAGACACTATTCGACACGAGGGCTGGCAGCAAGCGCAGCGGGCATCGATGCCGCGTCAGCGGGCGTTTTCGCCGCAGGTGCGGGCGTATCGGCAGAAACGGATTTGACAATTTCCTGGGTTTCGGCGGCGCGCCCTTCCGCGCCGACAGCCTTATCCAGGGCCTGACTCTGGGATCTATAGAAAGTGTAGGACAGAGTGATGACGCTGATGTCGTCGAGATTACGATCATCGGCTATGGCTGGGTCGATATAGAACGCGACCGGAAGATCGGCGGATTCCTGGGGCTTCAGAACCTGCTGCGTGAAGCAGAAACACTGGATCTTGTCGAAATAGAGCCCGGCTTTATCCGGAGTCACATTATAGACGGCGGTCCCGACGATGGGGGTGGCGCTGCTGTTATGCGCATGGAAGGTCGCCATCCCGGTCTGACCGACCTTGAGCATTACGCTGCGCTGATTGGGTTTGAACTCCCAAGGCAGGCCGCTGTCGACCGAAGTGTTGAAGCGGATCTCGATTGTTCGGTCGATCGTTTTCTTGGCTGCGTGTGCGACCCGCTGCGTTGTTCCGCCAAAGCCGGTCGCCTTGCAGAAGATCGAATAGAGCGGCACCGCTGCGAAGGACAGGCCTACCATGCCGACCACGACGCCCGCCAAGGCGACCATGACGACGCCATTGCGGCTCATTAGTGACCGCCCATCATCTTTACGATCGAGATGACGAAGATCAGGATCACAAAGGCCATCAAGGCCCCGAATATGGCCCAGTTGCGCAGCTTTTGCCGGCGCAGAGCCTCGGGGTTGAGGCGAATTGGTGTCGGTGTCAGCACAGCTCTATCCCCCCAGGCGGGCGATCAGCCCCGGGCCGGCGTCGATCATCAACAATCCAAAGATCAGAAACAGATACAGGATCGAGAACCCGAACATACGCTTTGCCGAGGAATCCGTCTCGTCACGAATGACCGCGACGGCGGCGGCGATGAACATCAGCCCGAGCAGTGTGCTGCCAGCCAGATAGATAGGGCCGGCGGCGCCCAGGAAATAGGGCGCGACACCGAACGGGAACAGAAGCAGCGTATAGACCAGCATCTGGCGCTTGGTGCTTTTGGGCCCGGCGGTCACAGACATCATCGGGACGCCGGCCCGGGCGTAGTCCTTGCAACGATAGAGCGACAGCGCCCAGAAATGCGGCGGGGTCCACAGGAAGGTGATCAGGAACAGAGAGATTGCGGTCATGCCGACATGGTTCGTCGCCGCGGCCCAGCCGATCATCGGGGGAAATGCGCCCGAAGCGCCGCCGATGACTATATTCTGCGGCGAGCGGCGCTTCAGCCAGATCGTATAAACGAAGACGTAGGTAAAGGACGCCGCAGCCAGGATGCCGGCGGACAGCCAGTTGACCGCCAAACCCATCATGCAGATGGAGGCGATCGTGACAATAACACCGAAGGCCAGAGCGTTGGACGGCTCGATCAGCCCCAATGGAATAGGACGGGCGCGTGTGCGCTCCATGATCGCGTCGATATCGCGATCGTACCACATATTGATCGCACCGGCGCCGCCGGTGGCGAGTGCAATTGCCAGCACCGCAACCGCGGCCAGGATGGGATTGATCGATGTGGGCGCCGCGACCAATCCCGCCAAGCCCGTAAAGACAACGAGAAACATCACCCTGGGTTTCATCAGGGTGATGTAGTCTCCCGGCAGGGCGTCAGAAAATGACTGCTCCTGCCCGGCCGTGAGGCCGGGCGAAGCGCTGATATCAACCATGGATCACAGTATCCGCGGCAACGTCTCGAACTGGTGGAACGGCGGCGGCGAAGAGACGCTCCATTCCAAAGTCGTTGCGCCCGAACCCCAATAATTGCCCGGAACCTTCTTGCCCCAGCCGATCGTGTAGATCGCGAGGCCGATGAACCAAATCATGCCGGCACCGGAAATATAGGAGCCGATCGACGAGATGTGGTTCCAGGCCTCATAGGCGGCCGGATAGTCGGGAACACGGCGCGGCATGCCGGCCAGACCCAGGAAATGCTGAGGGAAGAACGTCAGGTTCACGCCGATGAAGGTGACCCAGAAGTGCACCTGACCCGCCCATTCCGGATATTGCCGGCCCGACATTTTGCCGATCCAATAATAGAACCCTGCAAACAGGGAGAACACCGCGCCCAGCGACAACACGTAATGGAAGTGGGCGACCACGTAATAGGTATCGTGCAGAACGGTGTCGATCGAGGCGTTCGACAACACCAGGCCCGTCACCCCGCCGACTGTGAACAGGAAGATGAACCCCAGTGCCCACAGCATCGGCGTCTTGAACTCGATCGATCCGCCCCACATCGTCGCGATCCAGGAGAAGATCTTAACGCCGGTGGGTACCGCGATGATCATCGTCGCGGCCGTGAAATAGGCCCGCGTATCGACGGCCAAACCGGTCGTGTACATGTGGTGAGCCCACACGACGAAGCCGACCACGCCGATGGCGACCATGGCGTAGACCATGCCCAGATACCCGAAAATCGGCTTTTTGGAGAAGGTCGAGACGATCTGGCTGATCATGCCGAAGCCCGGCAGGATCATGATGTAGACCTCGGGATGCCCGAAGAACCAGAACAGATGCAGGAACAGCATCGGGTCGCCGCCGCCTTCGGGGTTGAAGAAGGACGTGCCGAAATTGCGGTCGGTCAACAGCATGGTGATCGCACCGGCCAGAACCGGGAGCGACAGCAGAAGCAGCCAAGCGGTGATCAGGATCGACCAGACAAATAGCGGCATTTTGTGCAGCGTCATGCCCGGAGCGCGCATGTTGAAGATCGTCGTAATGAAGTTGATCGAACTGAGGATCGACGAGGCGCCTGCAAGGTGCAGCGAAAGGATCGCCATATCGACCGATGGACCGGGTTGCCCGCTGGACGACAGGGGCGGATAGATTGTCCAACCGGTACCTGCGCCGTCGCCGACCAGGGCCGATCCGACCAGCAGACCTAGCGAGGGAATCAGGAGCCAGAAGCTGACGTTGTTAAGCCGCGGGAAAGCCATGTCCGGCGCACCGATCATCAATGGCACGAACCAGTTTCCGAAACCGCCCATCGTCGCAGGCATGACCGAGAAAAACACCATGATCAGGCCGTGCGCAGTGATCAGCACGTTCCAGGCTTGTCCCGAATGGATGAGGGCCGAACCCGGATGGGAAAGATTGGCTCGCATTAACACCGACGCCGCGGCGCCGATCGCGCCGGTAATGATGGCGAAGATGATGTAGAGCGTGCCGATGTCCTTGTGGTTGGTCGAAAACAACCAACGCTGGGCAAAGGTGATCTTGTGCTGGTGATCGTCATGACCGTGCGCATCATGCGCCGGATGCGCTTCGTAAGCCGCGGTGTGACCGATATCGCCGGTCGAGGAAATGCTCTGCGCCATTGGGCGTCCCTTTCAAACTTTTGATAGTCTTGCCGGTATTGCTACCGGCTGGCGGTCACACGTTGATCGGATGCCCCGGCTGGCGGAGCAACTTCAGCCGTCTTGGAAGGCGAATCCATCCACTTATAGTCCAATCCAAGCACCTTCTCATTCGCATCGCGCATCTTGTCCTTGGCGGTCGAATGCTGAACCAGATCAGTCCATTGGGCGAACTTCTCCTTCGAGATCGCATGAACTTCGATCGGCATATAGCCGTGGCGGTCGCCGCAAATCTGCGTGCACTGGCCGTAATAAGTGCCTTCCTTGTCTATCTTCATCCAGGTTTCGTTAGTGCGGCCCGGAAAAGCAGACTTCTGAACACCCAAGTCGCCGACCAACCAGGAGTGGATAACGTCCGCGCCGTTGATCAGGATCTGGATCGTGGTGTCGACGGGAACGACCAGAGGATAATCGACCGATAGCAGGCGGATTTGACTGGGTCCGATCTTGTCGTCGGGAATGAGGTTGCTGGAATATTCCTCGACCTTCTGATCCGGCAGCTCATAATTCCAGTACCACTGATGGCCGGTGATCTTCAAAGTCATCTCAGGCTTTTCGGCCCGATCCATGTAGTAAAGCAGCTTGAACGATGGAAAGGCGATGACCGCGAGGATCAGCACCGGCACCACGGTCCAGATCACCTCGATGGTGAAATTATGCGTGGTGCGCGTGGGGACCGGATTGGCGCTGCGGCGAAAGCGGATCGCCACATAGGCCAAAAGTATGAATACGAAAACCGTGATCGCGGTGATGATGATCAGCAGTTCCTGGTGGAAGCTGGCCAGCTGTCGGCCGATGACGGTCGCCCCGGAAGGCAGATCCAACTGCCACGGCACCGGGGTGCCGTTACCTTCCCAGGCGAGGGCTGACGAAAGGGGCGCGCCGGCAATTATACCGGTCAGTGCGGCCATAAAGGCCGCCACGCGCAACTTTGCGAAGCGCAAATTCTTCAATAGGCCAAGCGGACCCATCATTATTCCATCCATAGCTAGGCAGGCCATGCTTGGCCGAACGCGTAAGGCCCTGTACCCTGGGCCGGCCGCACTCTACAGGGCGGTAGACACTAGATACAACCGCCAAGGCTTAAGGGGGCTGCTGCAAAATCGTCGCAACCTCCCCATGTCAGTCCTATAGCGCATCCGCAAGCCCTCCAGGAAGTCCCGATGACCGCACTCGACCGCACCGACTCGATATTTTTTGACAAGGCCGGATTGGATCTGACCAGGGTCGAGGGGATAGCCGCAGAGGCGCTGGCCCATGCCGATGATGGCGAGCTTTTCCTTGAATACAGCCAGTCCGAGGCCCTCGCCTGGGACGACGGTCGTCTTAAAAGCGCCAGTTTCGATACCAGCCAAGGCTTCGGACTGCGCGCCGTCGTCGGCGAAATGCAGGGCTATGCCCATGCGGCGGACCTATCCGAACCGGCGCTGCGTCGGGCGGCTGAAACGGTGAAGGCTGTGCAGGCCGGCTATGGCGGAAGCGTCTCTGCCAGCCCCCCCGGCACGAATCGGCAGCTTTATATCGACGAGAACCCGCTGGGACTCGAGCCGTTCGAGGCCAAGGTTAAGCTGTTGGCCGAGATTGATGCTTACGCCCGCGCCAAGGATCCGCGCGTGCGCCAGGTTATGGCCTCGGTCGCCGGCTCCTGGCAGGCCGTGTCGATCATCCGTCCGGACGGCCACCGAATGGCCGATATTCGACCGATGGTCAGGCTCAATGTCACGATCATGGTCGGTGAGGGCGATCGCCAGGAAACCGGCAGCTACGGCACCGGCGGCCGGCGGACCTATGGGGAGTTCTTCGAGACTGGAACATGGCGGCGCGCAGTTGATAATGCACTGCGCGAGGCCTTGGTCAATTTGGATTCAGTGCCGGCGCCTGCCGGTGAGATGACCGTGGTTCTCGGGCCCGGCTGGCCCGGTGTGATGCTGCATGAGGCAATCGGCCACGGGCTGGAGGGGGATTTCAACCGCAAGAAGACCTCGGCATTCGCCGGTCTGATGGGCGAACGCGTCGCCGCCCCGGGCGTGACGGTTGTGGATGACGGCACCATCGAAAATCGCCGCGGCTCTCTTACCATCGATGATGAAGGAACGCCCAGCAACTGCACCACGCTGATCGAGGACGGCATTCTTGTCGGCTATATGCAAGATCGGCTGAATGCCCGGCTCATGAACATGCGGCCGACAGGGAACGGGCGGCGCCAAAGCTATGCGCACGCCCCGATGCCCCGCATGACCAATACCTATATGCTGGGCGGCAAGCGCGACCCGGCAGAGATTCTGGCTTCAGTGAAGAACGGTCTTTACGCCGTGAATTTCGGCGGCGGACAGGTCGATATTACGTCGGGTAAGTATGTATTCAGCATGACTGAGGCCTATCTGATCGAAAACGGCAAGATCGGTCCGGCCGTAAAAGGGGCGACTCTGATCGGAAATGGTCCGGAAGACCTGAAGAAGATCAGCATGATCGGCAATGATCTGAAGCTGGACGACGGCGTCGGGACCTGCGGCAAGGACGGGCAGGGTGTCGCGGTCGGCGTCGGTCAGCCGACTCTACGCATGGACGGGATCACCGTTGGCGGCACCGCCGCCTAAACCCGCTGAGGCGGATTAAAAATCCCGAAGTCGGGGTTTGCGTTCGAGTCGCGACATCTGTTCGATCTTCTGATCGTAACCCTTGAACCACTCGTTCCTGGAGTTGATGTCGGATTGAGGAAATGGATTCGTGCTGCGGCCGCGTCCCGAACTTGCGGCTTCCGCGCCTTCCCATTCGGCCTGAGTGACCATATTTCCGGTTTTTGCCATATCTGCTTATGGCGCGCGCTATGGCCGAAAGCAAGACCCCAGGCTTGGGTTTCGCCACAGAAATCAGCTGTGTTTTTTGGATCCGCCCAAGAGATGCAGTGGTTACGGCTTCGCCCGGAACATACCTCCGAATCGCCCCTTTTTTGACATTATCGGTCCCCAACTCTGAGTCCGAGGGGGCTCGTTTAGCCCCGGTAAGAGAATTGGAGGCAGTGATGCTCTCGTCGAATAAAAAGGGTTTTGGTTTACACGTCACGCTCGGCGCTCTCGCACTTGGTGTAGCTCTGGCAGGTGCCTCGGCGGCACCAGCCAAGGCGGATGGCTGGCACCATGTAGGGCATGATCGCGGCCGGGCGCACGGCTGGTACGGCCCGCGCTTCGGTCTAGGCTTCGGCGTTTATCCGCCGGCCTATTATTACCCGCCGAGCCCGAAGGTCTATTATCCGCCAGCCTATTACGCCCCGACCTATTATGGTCCGGCCTACGGCGGACTGAACGTCACGATCCCGATTCGGTAACTCGAGACGGCTGAGTGCAAACGAAAGCGGCGCCCTCGGGCGCCGCTTTTTATTTACCGATAATTCGGATCGGATTGCCGATTCCTATTTCGTATCCAGGGCCGATTTTGGTTTGGGCATATCGGCCGCGCGACTCAAGATTTGGTGCGGGTCGGTCGGTTCGCTCCAGCGCTTTTTCTCCCACCCGTCGTCACCGACCAGCACCACACGAAAGCCGGTGTCATCGACATGGTAATGCTTACGCAACTCGCCGCCCGAAACGGTTTTCATGTCCGGCGGAGGCAGTTTCACCATATGGTCGCCGATAACATAGACGACATCGACATCTTCCGATTCGACCTCGCCGATATCGCGCTCCAGCTGCTGGTACTGGTCGATGAGCGATTTGTTGTTTTCGTCCGGCGCAAACACGAGAAGCATGCGGCCGCGTTGTGGGCCATCCCCATGTTTTTGGGCGATGGCGCTGCCGGCTATCGCCGTCGCCAGCGCAAATGACAAGATGCCGAGACCGGCGGTTCGATTGAATTTCGAAAGTATCATGATGCAGTTTCCCTACGGGGCGATCATTCCATTATGCAGGTAAGACTCGTCATAGGCGAAGACGATATTCGGGTTCGGCGTTAATAGTGCCTCATCGGGATCGGGATAACCCAGCCGCACAAGAAGATCGCGAATCAGATTGAGCCGCGCCTGGCGCTTGTCGTCGGCGCGAACGACGATCCAGGGCGAGAGCATGCTGTGGGTGCGTGCGAACATGGCGTTTCGCGCGCGGCTATAGTCCTTCCAATGCTTCGTGGCCTGCGCGTCGATCGGGCTGATTTTCCATTGTTTGAGGGGGCTGTCGCGGCGTGCCTTCAGCCGCTTTTTCTGCTCGTCCCGGCCAATATCGAGATAATATTTGACTACAGCGATGCCGGAACTGCTCAGCAATGCCTCCAGGTCCACGACCGCGGTCATGAATTCCTCGTATTGCGCGTCGGTACAAAACCCCATCACATGCTCGACACCCGCGCGATTATACCAGCTGCGATTGAACAGGACCAATTCCTGGGCAGCGGGCAGATGGGCGATATAGCGTTCGAAATACCATTGGCTTGCTTGACGGTCGGACGGTTTCGGCAGGGCGACGACACGCGTTTCACGCGGGCTCAGATGCTTGGTAATGCGTTTGATCGCGCCATCTTTCCCCCCCGCGTCGCGACCTTCGAGGATGATCAGAATCTTCCGGCCCAGATTGATTACGTCCCTCTGCAGTTTGACCAGCTCGATCTGCAGCTTGATCAACATTTTTTTGTAATCGTCATGACCGATCTCAGGGATCGCCGGGATCGGCAGACGGGGCGGGGGCGTTAGTTTCTTCGACATGCGGGCTCATCTATCCGTTCAACCGCCAAGAGATTGCGGCGGAAGCCTCTCCAACACCAGTCTAATTATATCTTCCGACCCGGCGCTGGGGAAGCGAGGGGGCCTGTGAGGGGGCCTGTGAGGGGGTGCTTCAGAAGGTTGACGTAGGCGGTACAGGCATGAGATGGAAAACCAACTCGAACATAAAGGAAAGTTGTCGTGAAGTGAGCACGATAGCCGAAAATTGGAAGCTGATTTTCTTCGCCGAAGGCGACGACGCCGCCGAATATCTCGACCTTCTGGATGAAGAGGACGAGGCATCGGTCATCGATCAGATCGTCGGCGGAAAATTGGACGAGATCGAAGACGACGACATCGCCGAACCGGACGAAGAAGACGATATGTTCGAGCACGAAGATGGCTATGTCCTCGTCTATAGCCGGCAGTTGGAACGGCTTTGGCTCTATGAGCTGACCGACCTTGAAGATCCGTTCTAATCGGCGATCAGACGTGCTTCCTGGACGCCGAGTCCTTCGACGCAAAGCCTGACAATGTTTCCGGGCTGCAGGAACTTCGGCGGCTTCTGACCCATGCCTACGCCGGGCGGCGTGCCGGTGGCGATAATGTCGCCGGTGCGCAGTGTGAAGAGCTGACTCAAATAGCTGATCAGAAAGGCGACCCCGAATATCATCGTGCCGGTGTTGCCGTCCTGGAAGCGTTTGCCGTCTACCTCCAGCCACAGGTTGAGGTTTTGCGGATCCGCAACCTCGTCCGCAGTCACCAACCAAGGGCCGATGGGGCCGAAAGTGTCGCAGGCCTTACCCTTGACCCATTGCCCGGTGCCTTCGCTCTGGAACGCGCGCTCCGAGACGTCGTTGATGGTGCAATAGGCTGCGACGTGGTTTAGCGCCTCGGCTTGGGTGACATATTTCGCCGGCTGGCCGATGATGACGCCGAGTTCGACTTCCCAGTCGGTCTTGGCCGATCCGCGCGGAATGCGGATATCGTCGTTGGGGCCGACGATACAGTGTGTCCCCTTCATAAAAAGGATCGGCTCGCGTGGCGGTTTTGCGCCGATTTCCGCCGCATGGTCCGAATAATTGAGGCCGATGGCGAGAAATGCGCCCGGCTTGGCGATCGGCGGCCCAAGGCGGGGCTTGCCCCGCACCGCGGGCAGGGTGGCCGGGTCGATAAGCGTCAAGCGGGACAGGCTGTCGGCAGCAAGCGACGTGGGGTCGATATCCGGGATGGCGCCCGACAGGTCGCGGATAATGCCATCGCGGTCAAGAAGCCCGGGCTTTTCGAAGCCGGGTGGGCCGTAACGCAAAAGTTTCATCGGTCAGCGCTTCTCGAACTGTTTTTTGCCATACAAAATCTCACGAGTCTTCTCATCCATCTTTTCCGGCGGCGGCGCCTGCCTGTCCTTCAACAGCGCCATGCCGCGCTGGACGCCGGGGCCGGCCGCCATGGTTGCCTGCCAGCGCACCACATTCGGAAAATCGTCAACCGGAATTTCCAACCAGGGTGCGGCCAGAGTCCAGGGATAGGACATCATATCGGCGATCGTATATTTTCCGGTGATGAATTCCTTGTCGGCAAGCTGCTTGTCCAGTACGCCGAAAAGCCGCTTCGATTCGTTGGTATAGCGTTCGATCGCGTATGGAATCTTTTCCGGAGCGGCCCGCTTGAAGTGGCCTGCCTGCCCCAACATGGGCCCCAAACCACCCATCTGCCACATGACCCATTCGGCTGCCTTATAGCGCGCGTGCGGCTCCAGCGGCCAGAACTGGCCGGTCTTCTCGGCCAGATACATCACAATCGCACCCGATTCGAAAATCGACAACGGGCCGCCGATGGCATCGTGGTCGACGATCGCCGGCATCCGGTTATTGGGGCTGATCTTCAGAAACGACGGCTCGAATTGCTCTCCCGCACCGATATTTACCGGCACGACATTATAAGGCAGCCCAGTCTCCTCCAGCATGATCGAAACCTTATAGGCATTGGGCGTGGGCCAGGCGTAGAGATCGATCATCGAAGACTCCGGGTTCTGTTAGGGCCACGCGTTTATGTAGGCAGCACAATGTGCATCGACTAGTCTAGAAGTTAAGACTGCTTCGCGGCGCGAACGCCGGCGCAGTCGATCGGTTGCAACCCGACCGAAAAATTCTTGGGAAATGTCCAGTCAGAGGGAAATTCATGAGGCAATTGAAATTCGCAGCAGTGGTCGCCGTCATTGTGCTGGCCGGCTGCAATTCTGTCGGCGTCTTCCCCGCGCAGAACGGAAAGCCGTGGAACGACGTCGACGAGAACGGCGTACCGCTGGGCAAAGGCGGGGCCGAATGCAAATATCAGGCTAAGGCCAGTTCCGCGGCCGTCACCGGGATCGCTCAGCAGGCGGATGTTGCCGGCGATCTCTATGAACAATGCATGCGCCGCCGCGGTTACTGAGCGAGTTTCTCCAGCAAGGGCTTCCTGCCGAACCAGAAGGCGACGGCGCCCAAGGTCGGAAAGATCGCCGCCACCAAGGCCAGCGAGTAGCCGACCATATTGTCGTCGTGGAAAATATGGGTGGTGGCGAAGCCGATGGCGCTGGGACCGAATGCGAAGCCGACAAAGGCGGCAACGGCCAGGAACAGCGACGAGATCAGTCCACGCATACGCACCGGTGTCAGGATTTGTAGCGCCGCCGCCACGATTCCGATGATTGTATTTGAGAAGGCAAGGCTGATCGCGATCAGCGGGAAGCAGATCCAGGGTGACGTCGATGACGACCCTACGGCGCCGGTGACGGCGAACGCGAGGCAATAGCCGACCGATACCAGATAATGCCCGTCGGGCCGTCCGCGCGCCACGAGACGATCGGAGAGCCATCCGGCGAAAAGACCGCCGCCGATGCCGAAAACAAGGGTCGAGATGCCAAGGAACATGCTGGCCTGCCCGACGGTCAGTCCGTAAACGCGTTCAAGAAACGTCGGATACCAAGCGTTGCAGCCATAGCCGTACATCGCCAGCAGCCCCATGCCCATGAACAGTCCGGCATAGGCACGGATGTTGGCTCCAAAGAATAACAGCGCCTCCCCGATTGTCGGCTTGTTTTCCGCCTCAACGGTGGACACGTGCCGTTTGGGTTCGGCAACGACGAAGATCGCCAGCAAAGCCAGCAGCAGACCAGGAAGGCCGATTGTCAGAAAGACGGTCTGCCAGGGCCGCGTCATGCCGATCACAGGAATGTCGATCGAACCGATCGCTGCGATCGCGGTTACGACCTGTCCGCCGATGACCAGCGCCAAACCCGAGCCGATCGGAATGCCCAGGCCGTAGAGCGACAGCGCCCTACCGAGCTTGTCCTTCGGGAAGATGTCGCTGATCAACGAATAGGAAGCCGGCGACAGCGTCGCCTCGCCGATCCCGACACCGATGCGCGTCAAGAAAAGCGAGGAAAAGGAGGTGGTGAGTCCACAGGCCGCAGTCAGCAGCGACCAGGCGGTGACGCCGATAACGATGACGCCCTTACGCGACCAACGATCGACGAGGACGCCGATCGGCAGGCCCGCGATCGAGTAGGTGCCGACGAAAGCCAAACCGGTCAGCAACCCGTATTGGAAATCGTCTATCTTGAAGTCGGAGCGGATGGGTTTGACCAGAAGGGCGAGAATCTGCCGGTCGATAAAGCTGGAGGTATAGAGCACCATCAGGAAAACGACGGTCAGCCAGGAATAAAGCAAATTGGGCCGGGCCGAATCGTTCACCACGATTTCCGGCGTAACTGCCTCTGGCGGTAATTCTGTCGCAAACGTCATTCCCACTCCTCCGGGCTCAACCGGTGATTGCTGCGAGATCGCTTCTGCTCGGCGATCTTGGGTGTTGAGCCCGGCGCAACCTAGTCATGTCGGGGGATACCCGGCAAGCGGATTTCGTCCCGGTTCGCAGACTGATTTGTAGCTTTTACCGGTGCCGATCAGGTGATAACGCGCAGCTCTACCGGCGGCATGTCGTCCACTTCGAAGACCAGGACATCGCCCGCCACCGGAAACTGCGTTTCGATGATGCTTCCGGTAATCACCGGCTGTCCGGCCTTCAGGCTCTTGCCGCGCTTGCCCAGATGGCCGATCAGCCAGACCATGACATGGAGCGGATTGCCGCCCATCGTCTCGCGCGTCGTGCCTTCCTTGGTGACCTTGCCGTTGACCTTCAGCCGCCCGGCCCGGTTCTCCAACACCAGGTCGACCGGCCCCGGCGGGCCGATGACGATGCCGCCGTTCCAGCTATTGTCGGAAACGAGGGATCTGGCATCGAGCCTGGTCAGATCGGCGCCGCGGTCCTCGACCAGCTCATAGGCACAATGGATCGAGCGCAAATTGCGGCGGACATCGTCGATTGTGCATTCGCCCGCCATATCGCGGTCCAGCACGACGCAGATTTCCGTTTCCATGCTGAAGCGCACATAGTCGGACAGGTGGACCGTGTAGGGCGACTGGTGGATGCGGTTGCTTAAGACCTGACCGGCGCAGGGATGGTCGATCTTCAGCCAGTCGCGCGTCGATTTGGAGGTCAGGGCGATCTTGTAGCCGCCGACCTCGGTTCCCTGCGTCTGGCAGAGCAGAGCCACATAGGCGTCCTGCACGTCGTTGGCGTCGTCCAGCGTCGGGACCCGTTCGGGGAAATTGGCGAAGGTTTCCTTCCGCGCGTGCTGCCCCAGCAAATCATGTGCGATTGCTTGGACTTCGGCCTTGCTGAGCATCTGCTTCCTTCCCCGTATATAATGGCGTGCTATTTCAACTGGCGCGCCGTGCATCAACAATGTCATCGTCGGCCGGGTCGGACAAGCGGCTAGGGGAGGGAACTTTGGATCTGGGATTGAACGGTAAAGTCGCACTGGTTTGCGCCTCGAGCCACGGGCTGGGTTTCGCGACCGCGCATCGTTTGGCGCGCGAAGGTGCGTCGGTTGTCGTCTGCGGCCGAGACGCCATGGCTGTCGACGCGGCGCGGCAGCGCATCGAGGCCGACGGCGGCAAGGTGCTGGGCATTCCCGTCAATCTCTCCGACGCGGCCGAACGCGTCAGGCTGGTCAAGGAAATCGAAGCGGGCCTTGGGCCCATCGATATTTGCGTGCTGAATACCGGCGGCCCGCCGGTGGGCACTTTCGAAACGCTGACCCTCGACCAATGGCGGGATGCCTATGACCTGCTGGTGCAGTCTGTCGTGCATCTCGCCCAACTGGTGCTGCCCGGCATGGCTGAGCGCAAATGGGGCCGCGTGCTGGCAGTGACCTCCTTCGTTGCGCGGGAGCCCGCGAACTTGATGGTGTTGTCCAACAGCCTGCGCGCCTCGGTGAACGGCCTGATGCGAACGCTCGCCAATGAATACGGGCCGCACGGCGTCACCGTGAACAGCATTCTGCCAGGCTATATCCTGACCGACCGGATGCAAAAAGTCGTCCGTGCCCAGGCGGAAGCCCGAGGTCTGCCGCCGGATCAGGCGCTGGATCCCATCGCCAACAACGCAGCGCTGAGAAGGGTGGGCCAGCCCGACGAGTTCGGCAATCTGGCCGCGTTCCTGGTCAGCGAAGCCGCCAGCTATGTGACGGGGACCGCCATCACGATCGATGGCGGTCTGTCACGCGGAGTCTATTGACGGCTATTCCGCAGCCATCGCCATGGCGGCATGTTCCGGGCGCGGGTCTTCGCTGACCGTGGTGGTCCAGCGCCAGGTGCCTGACGGAATGGTCGGGGTGATGCCGTATTCGGCCCGGATATCGCTGATCTGCGTGTTCACCAGGTCGCGATAGGGCAGCATCATCAGCGGCATTTTCCAGTTTCGGCCCTGTTCGGCGCCGAAATCCTCGGCATCCAGCTCGATCTTGAAACATTCGGGATAAAACAGCCCGCTCTTCATGGTCGTCTTGGCTTTCAGGTAACTCCCGACCCGGTTGAAGAACGCCGCCAATTCGGGCCGGAAATATCGGTAATAGGCGCGCGTGTTGGCCGCCAGCAGCGCGATTTCGCCGGCATGGTCGGTTTCAAAGCTGGTGATCAGATGCTCCATGTCGTGCGTCAGCGCGCGCTGTTTCAGGTAGAAATCGAATTCGGTCTCGATCTTCATGCCCTGGAAGAACAGGTCCATGTTGTAGCCGCTGTTGGCCATAAAGTCGTAGATCACCGAGCCCAGAGTGCCCGGGGCGCAATCCTTGACTTCCTCGACCTTGAAATCCGCAAATTGCCGTCGTTTCAGCCACGCCCTGAACTCTGGCAGCCGCTGCTTTTCCTCCTCGAACAGGCGCAGAATTTCTGCGTGGTTTTCCAGCCGGTGCAGAATCTGCGCGACTTCGGGAATGAAGGCGGTGTTCGGCATGTCGGGGCCGTTCCGGCGCAGCATCTCCTGCGCGATCAACTGGCGCAGCGCAGGGTCGTTCAGATAGGGCGAGGACGAAACCAGCGTTGAACTGTCGGTCGTGATCTTCTTGATCGAGCCGTTGAAATAATCGAAGTCTGCCTGGCTGACTTCCACCATGATCGTCTCCTCCGGTTGCGCGCTCCCGGCGAAGTGCCGTCGAGTGCGTTAACTTTACATATGTCTAGATTATAGACGAATGTAAGGCAATCGAGCCGGGTGCGACATGATGGTTAAGCTGCCACCGCCTCCACCGGTGCTTTGTACCGCGCCATCAGCTCAGCTTCCTTTGCCTTAGCAGTCACAACGCTAGCCGCTTTGACCGGACCGTAACCGCGGATCTGGTCGGGGATACCCGCCAGCGCCACCGACAAGGCATGGTTGGCGGGAGTCAGGCCTGCCGTCAGTTCGTCGACCAGCGCTTCATACTCGGCGATCAGCCGGCGTTCGGTCTTGCGGTCTTCGCTATGGCCGAAGAAGTCGAAGTGCGTGCCGCGCAGACCCTTCATCGCCGCCAGCAACTTGAAGAGGCTCATCGCCCAGGGACCGAATTTGCGTTTCTTCGGTCGGCCGGTAACCGGGTCGGGCTTGTTCAGGATTGGCGGGGCAAGGTGAAACTCCAAGGAAAGCTTACCCTCGAATTCCTTCTCGATCGCCGCTCCGAAACTGCCGTCGGTATAAAGACGCGCCACCTCGTACTCGTCTTTATAGGCGAGCAGCTTGAAATAGTTGCGCGCTACCGCACCGGCCAGGCTGTTGAAGCCGGGCGTCTTAGCAGACTCTGCAGCGCGAACCCGTTCGACCAATGTGCGATAGCGCTCGGCATAGGCTGAGTTCTGATAAGCGGTGAGGAAGTCGGCGCGTCGGGTAATCGCCTCGTCCAGGGTCTCGATTGGTTTGGCCTGCGGCTTCAATTCGGCCTCGGCTGCGACCAGATCAGGCTCCTGGGCCGCCAACCGGCCCCAGGCAAAGGCGCGCTTGTTGGCATCGACTGCCGCGCCGTTCAGTTCGATCGCCCGCAGCATCGCCTCGGCCGTGACGGGCACGAGCCCACGCTGCCAGGCGAAGCCCAGTATCATCATATTGGCGTAGATCGCATCGCCCAGCAGGCGCGTTGCGGCCGAATGGGCATCGAACTCGGCAACCTCGCGCGCCGCGGACTTAAGCAAGCGTCGGATGTCGGCGATATCATATTCTGTATCGCGGTTCTGGACGAACTCTGCCGTCGGGGCGATTGCGCTGTTCATTACGGTCACGGTGCGGTCGCTGCCGCCCGCCCGCAGCGCCAGCGGCGTTTCACCGACGATCGGGTCGGCGACCAACAAAAGGTCGGCCATCGCCGTGCCGATACGCGAACCGTTAATGGCCTGCGAGCCGTCGTTGATCCGCATATGCGACAGCACGGCGCCGCCTTTCTGCGCCAGCCCAGTCATGTCCAACGAAGAGAAACCGTTTCCGTCCAGATGTGCCGCCATGCCCAGTATTGCAGCCAGTGCGGTAATTCCGGTGCCGCCGATTCCGGCGATCAGAATATTATAGGGCTCGACGCCCAGCGCCGGCAGGTCGGGGACCGGCAACGGCCGGGTTGTCGGGTCCAGCTTGGCCTTCAGCTTGCGCGGCTTGCCGCCATGCACGGTGACGAAGCTGGGGCAAAAGCCGTTTACGCAGGAAAAATCCTTGTTGCAGGACGATTGGTCAATGTGCCGTTTGCGGCCGAATTCGGTGTCCACCGGCTCGACCGACAGGCAGTTGGATTGGGTGCTGCAGTCGCCGCAGCCCTCGCACACGGACTGGTTGATAAAGACCCGCTGATCGGGGTCGGGAAAGGTATGGCGCTTGCGGCGGCGGCGCTTTTCCGCCGCGCAGGTCTGATCATAGATGATGGAGGTGACGCCTTCGATGTCGCGCAACTCACGCTGGACCGCGTCCATCCGCTCACGATGTTCGACTGTGACGCCGGGCGCCAATCCGCTGCCGGCGTCGTATTTCTCCGGCTGGTCGGTGACCACGACGATCTTGCCGACTCCTTCGTCGGCCAATTGCCGGCTCAGCATGGGCACCGTCAACGTGCCGTCGACATGCTGTCCCCCGGTCATCGCCACGGCATCGTTGAACAGCAGCTTGTAGGTAATGTTGGCCTTTGCGGCGACCGCGAAACGAATCGCCAGCAGGCCGGAATGGAAATAGGTGCCGTCACCCAAGTTGGTGAATATATGCGGCGTCGTAACGAAAGGAGCTTCGCCGATCCAGGTCGTACCTTCGCCGCCCATTTGAGTAAATGTGTCGGTGTTGCGGTCCGGCATCGTCCAGGTAACCAGATAATGGCAGCCGATGCCGCCGGCTGCGCGGCTGCCCTCGGGAAGTTTGGTCGATGTATTGTGCGGGCAGCCGGAGCAGAAATAAGGCAGGCGCTCGTTCTTGGCGATCAGAGTCTTTAATATGTCGTCGTTGAACTGCAGCCGCTCCAGCCGCGTACGGATCTGTTCCTCCAGGGACTCTTCGCGCGGCAAGCAATAGGCGATGGCACGTGCGATTTCCGCAGTCGAAAGATCGCCGACGGAGGGCAGCATCGGTTTGCCCTCGCGGTCGTGCTTACCGACGATACGCGGCCAATGGCCGCCCGGCAGTCCGTAGAGCACGTCGCGCAACTGCCGCTCCATCAGTTCGCGCTTTTCCTCGATGACCAAGACCTGCTCCAGGCCGCGGGCGAAGTTACGCGCGCCTTCCGGTTCGATCGGCGCCGTCATGCCGACCTTGTACAAGCGAATTCCGTGCTCCGCCGGGTCGGTGATGCCCAGATCGTGCAGCGCCTGAATGACGTCGAGATAGGATTTTCCGGCAGTCATGATGCCCAGTCGGGCATTCGGCGGGTTGCTGACGATTCGGTCGATGGGGTTGGCACGAGCAAACGCCAGCGCCGCCGGCACCCGAAACTCCCGTAGCAGGCGTTCCTTTTCCAGCGCTCGCATGCCGAGCCGGATATGCAGCCCACCTGGCGGCATCTCGAAGTCGGTCGGCAGAACGATATGCGGCTCGCCTGGGCGCAGATCCACTGTCGCGGTGGAGTCCATAGTGTCCGACAGGGCTTTTAGACCTACCCAAAGGCCGGCGAATCGCGACATAGCCCAACCGTAAAGGCCGAACTCGAGCACTTCCTGGATGCTGGCGGGGTTAAGAACCGGTATTTCGAGGTCCAGCAGTGCGAATTCGCTCTGACCGGCCAAAGTCGAAGATTTTGCGGCATGATCGTCGCCGGCCACAAGCAGCACGCCGCCATGCTTGGCCGTGCCGTCCGAATTGGCATGGCGGAACGCGTCGCCCGAACGGTCGACGCCTGGAGCCTTGCCGTACCATAGGCCGAAGACGCCATCGTAGCGCGCGTCGCCGTGCAAGCCGGCCTGTTGGCTGCCCCAGACCGCCGTTGCCGCCACCTCTTCATTCACGCCCGGCTTAAAGACGATATTTTCCGAATCGAGAAACTTCTGAGCGTTCCAAAGCTGTTGGTCGAAGCCGCCGAGCGGCGACCCGCGATAGCCGGAGATGAAACCCGCGGTATTGAGGCCGGCGGCGCGGTCGCGTGCCTTTTGCAGCAAAGGCAGTCGGACCAGAGCCTGCGTGCCCGTCATCATCACGCGTCCGGACGCGGCGGTATATTTATCGTCTAAAGCGACATCGCGCAGCGCCATCACGCAGGCCTCCCAAACGGTTGTCTTACATAATATATGCTCAGCCTATTGAAGAATCTCGTCAAAATGGGTCGGGGGCTCTAACTATGTTGGAGAATCTATCGAATATTGATCAAGTTTCTGGTATGATAATCCATGCAACTCGATAATTTCGATAAGAAGATACTGGAACGGCTGCAAAAAGATGCAACCGTTGCTGTGGCGGCGTTGGCGGAACAGGTCGGCTTATCTCAGTCCACCTGCTGGAGGCGGATCAGCCTCTTGGAGCAGGCCGGGATTATCGGACCGCGTGTGGCGATTTTGAATGCCAAGGCATTGGGCCTCGAAGTGACGGTATTTGCCAATATCAAACTCTCGGCCCACGGACGACGCTCCCTCAATGAGTTCGAGGAGGCAATCGCCGTCTGCCCCGAAGTTGTGGAGTGCTACACTATGAGCGGCGAGATGGATTTTCTCTTGCGGATCGTTTCGCGCGATATCGAATCCTATGAACGGTTTCTGCGCCAAACCTTGCTGCAGATGCCTTCAGTCCAGGAGGTCCATTCCCATATCGCGCTCAGCCAGGTGAAACAGACGACGGCCTTGCCGATTGCCGCTGTCCGATGATCGACCGGATCACAGTCTCGGGCGGCACCCTCACCTGGTCCGGCGGACAGGTTCGAGCCGCCATCGGCAAGGGCGGCCTCAAGGCGGACAAACGAGAGGGAGACGGCGCGACCCCGGTCGGTATTTTTGCGCTGAGGACCCTGTGGTACCGCGCGGATCGAGTCGGGCTCCCCGCGACGATGCTGGAACGGTTTTCGATCAGCCAGAGTGCAGGTTGGTGCGACGATGCTTCCGATCCCGGCTACAACAAACCGGTGCGCCTGCCCTCTAAAGCGCGGCACGAGCGTCTGTGGCGCGAAGATGGGCTTTACGATCTGATCGTGCCGTTGGGCTATAACGACGATCCTGCTGTCCCAGGTTTGGGCAGCGCCATCTTCTTGCATTGCGCCAGGCCGGATTACGGCCCGACCGAGGGGTGCGTCGCGGTCGCTCGCGCCGATCTTCTCGTCCTGTTGCCCAGCTGTGGACCGGCGACCCGCATCGACATACGGCCAGGGTGAAAAGCTTCTATGATCAAGAGGCGGCGCTTGAAGAATCAGCCCCATTGATATCGCTGGCCTCGCGATTCGACCGGAAAAGCGTGGGTGCGCCTGCGCGCACCCGGCGCAGCAGCGCCAGACCGATAAGACCACTGCCCAAGATCGTTAAGGTAGCCGGCTCCGGTACGCTTTGAGCATAGACTGTGTTTGCGGCGATGTTCCCTGTGCCACCCGCCGGACCGATAACGTCGGACGAGAAATAATAGCCACCCGCGTTGGCGACGAAGTCGCTGATTTTAATCCCCGTCGAATCGACGACGCTGAAGGTAAGCGGACCGGGATTGGCGTTGCTCGAGCCCGGACCGCAGCCTGGGCAGTCGATGACATAGCCGAAATTGCCATAGGGCGTGTTCGACGCCCCATCGTCTGAGGCAATAAAAATATTGCTCAATGACGGCGGAATGCCGATGGCGATAGCTGTCTCCAGATCGAGGTTGAATGCGAAGGCGTTGTGCGACCCGCTGGTCGAAATGAAGTCGGTATTCGCGGCCAGCGCAACGGTAACGTCGACCTCGTTGGCACCGTTCTGGGTCAAGGTCACCGTACCCAATGTTCCGGTTCCGATGCTCGGGCTCGAGATCAGGGTGAAGGATGCCGTATCATAGGCCTGTGCGCTTGCCAGAGACACGAAAATGGCCGCGACTGCGATCGATAATTTAAGAATTTGCTTCATTTGCGCTCTCGGGATGCATCGGTGTTCGATTGCCTCCCCAACAGCAAAACCCGTGCCAAGCGGTAGCGCCCTGAAAAATCAATAAAAGTTTAGTATGTTTGACTGAAACAACGCGAAAGCCTCGCAAAAAGCCAGGGTGGCCGTCGCATTTTGCGACTGACCATGCGGGATCCCGACCGCAAAATGGCTCAGTGCTCTCCGAAAATCGCCGTTCCTACCCTTACATGGGTGGCACCGGCAGCGATGGCGGCGGGATAATCGCCGCTCATCCCCTGGTTCAGAATCGGCAAATGGTGAGCCTTTGCCAAGGCAGCCATTTCATTGAAATAGGGCGTCGGGTCCTGCCGGCCGGCGGGATGCACATCATTTTGGCGGCGTGATCGACATTCCTTATAGTTAATTGGTATTGCCAACGGCTTGATTGGGATCACTGCCTGTCCTTGCCGGTCAGGGAACTCCCTGCCTGTGGCAGGTTTGTCCGGCCGATTCGAACTGCTGACCGCATCACATTCAATGCAACTCTTGTCGAGGGCGCTATGAAGTTTTCAGTGATCGCGGTCATTACGACACTGCTATTGGCCGGTTGTATCGCTCAACCGTCACCCCAACCACAACTGCAACCGATGCGGCTTGCCTGTCCCGACGGCGGAGCCGCTCAACTCTCTGCCGGAATAGCGGCTTACAACAGTCGCGACCTGCAGGCCGCTTTTCGTAATCTGCGGACATCGGCGGATTGCGGCAATCAGGATGCACAGGTGAACCTGGGATACATCTATGCGCGCGGCGAAGTTGGCGGTCAGCCCAATCAGCAGGAGGCTCTTCACCTATACAAACTGTCGGCTGCTCAGGGAAACGGCGAAGGCATGAATGCTATCGGATACAAATATCAGTTTGGCACCGGCGTTGCGCCGGATATAGGCACGGCAGTGCGTTGGTATTGTAAGGCGGTCGCAAAAGGCAACGGTAGGGCGCTGAACAATCTTGCGATCCTTTACGATCATGGAATAGGTGTCCCGCAAAATAGTGATGCCGCCCGGGATTTGTGGCGACAAGCGGGTGAACACGGCCATTCGAACGGCTTTTTTAATTTGGGGCTCAGCTACATCCAAGGGCCAGGCAAGCTTGACCCCAAACAAGGGGAGCAGTTTCTGATTCAGGCAGCACGGGCTGGGAACATGCCGGCACAAGTCGCCCTACGCCGTAGCGGTTACAAGGAGCCGCTGCCTCCGTCCGTGGACGAAAGTCGTGCCATGGTGATCCAGCCCGTGAATCCGTCCCCGGGTCATGCTCCTGTCTGCGACGGCGCGCTTATCAGTTAGCGCTCTCCGAAAATCGCCGTTCCTACCCTTACATGGGTGGCACCCGCAGCGATGGCGGCGGGATAATCGCCGCTCATCCCCTGACTCAGAATCGGCAAATGGTGAGCCTTTGCCAAGGCAGCCATTTCATTGAAATAGGGCGTCGGGTCCTGCCCGGCCGGCGGGATGCACATCAGACCGACGATCGGCAGGCCATAATCGTCCCGTGACAGGGTCAGCAGCGCACTTAGGTTCTCGGGAGCGACGCCGGCCTTCTGCGACTCGTTGCCGATATTCACCTGGATATAACACTGCGGATGGCGGCCGGAGCGTTGCATCTCCTCTGCCAGTTTCTCAGCCAGCTTGGGCCGGTCAACTGTTTCGATGACATCGAACAAGGCTACCGCGTCTTTGACCTTATTGGTTTGCAGCGGCCCGATAAGATGCAGGACCAAGTCGGGAAACTCCGCCCGCAACTGCGGAAATTTCGATGCCGCTTCCTGGACACGATTTTCGCCGAAAATCCTCTGGCCTGCCGACAGTGCCTGCCGGACGGCGTCGATGCTGTGGTTTTTGCTGACCGCCACCAGCGCGACGGAATGCGGATCGCGACCGATTGCCTTGGCCGCCTCGACGATTTTTTCCCGCACTTCCTTTAGATGGGTGACGGTGGCGTCGGCGGCAGATTCCGTGGCAAGATCGTTTCTATCCATGGTTGCACTCTATAACGATTTCAGCCGCTTTAGTCTGCGCGGCCTCCACTGGCTTTCGCTATTTGCCGCTCTGGTTCCGTCTGCCGCTTATTCTGCCGATATCGACACCAGTCTGGGCGGCTTCGTCAAATTCCAATCCGCGTTCCTTGATCCCGCGCGCCCACCGATCGGCAGCGACGGGGCGCGGCTGGACGGCGAGGCCCATGTGGAGATCCAGGCGCAGACGGACACCGGTGTAACCTATGGCGGTCGGCTGCAATTGCTGCGTGCGGCCAAGGCCGGTGACAACGGCAGTTTCGCCGATATCGGCTGGGCATGGGGCGAGTTTCGGCTCGGCGACTATGGCGGCGCGGCTCGGGAACTGACCGTGTCTGCGCCGACCATTGGCATCGGTCAGATCGGTGGCGATTTGGACCGATTCGGTGCACCGTCGGCGCTGTTGGCGCCTTATGCGCTGAATAACGACGATTCGGCCAAGCTGACCTATCTATCCCCGGCTGTTCTGGGATTTCGTCTGGGCATATCCTACACGCCTGAACTGACCGGTGGGGGGATCGAGTTGGTATCCGAACCGCACGTCGCGGGCATCGATCGGCATCGCAACGTGGCGGAGATTGCGCTGGGTTCGACCCGGGATGTCGGGGCGGTCACGGTGACAACCGGAGCATCCGCCGTCTTCGGGGATAGTGTGCCAGGGTCCCATCTGCACGATCTGGCGGGCGGCTCGGCCGGCGTTAAGGCTGCCTGGAACGGTTTTACCGTTGGCGGCGGCTTTGTCTATGACGGCGCCGGCACTTTGCCATTGGACGGGCGGCCGGGTCATGTCGATGTCGATAGCATCGTCAGCGAATTCAATCTGGGCGCCACCTACGATCTAGACCGCTGGTCGTTCGGTGTTTCGTGGGCGCATGACTATCGAAAAGCGCAGGCATCCACCGATCTTGTTTCCGCAGGCTTAACCTACCGGATCGTGAGAGGACTGACGGTCGGGGCGGATTTGGCGCATTTCTCGAGGCCCGCAGGACTGGGCAATGCCCAGACGAGCGCGCTGTTGGCCGAGACCGCGATCCATTTTTAGCGGTGGCGCTTCCCGCCGTTCGGGTCCTGAAATTTGAATAGACCCGGGTCCAGCGTCGCGCCGAACGTCCAGTCGGAAAAGCTGACGTCCGTGATTTGCCCCTGGCCATCGATAAGTCGCCATCCGCGCAATTCGAGCGGAGAATCCGAAAAGGCGACCGTCACCGTACCGTCGGCATCTTTTTGGGCCTGTGTCAGCGTTACCCGGATAACGCCTGCCGTGTGCTCGAACGCCGTCACGCGCACGCCGTCAGTCAGCGAAATCTTCGGCCTTAAGAGGAAATCGAGCGGTGTCGACCCAATCGGCAGATTGGACGCCTCCTTTTGCTGGGCATCCCAAAAGATAACGTAATCGCCGTCCGCGATCAGAAGATTGCCCTTGGGCTGCGTGTACTCGAACCGAAGCTTGCTGGGACGGCTAAGATAGAAGATACCACGCGTCGGGTTCCCGTCGGGTCCGACGAATGTGAAGTTCGCCTGTGCGGTGGTCAGACCGTTCAAATAGCCTTCTATGCGGGTAAGATCGGCGGCCTGACCGGCTGTGACGGCCTGCGGTCCGGCTTGCGCCTGTGCATGGCTCGGTCCCCCGAATGTTATCGCGAAAACAATAAGAGCTGGGACGATTTGATTGAACTTCATGCCGTATCTATCGGTCACGATGGTGGCAATACAAGGGCGAAACGAGGAGCGGGCTCTCAACGAACTTGCAGCCGGTACGGGTAAAATATATCTAAAACTGTCGATATTTTTAACACCCGGAGTGATCCGGTTCGCGAGAAATAGCGTAAAGCCATTTGTTACAGTGCTTTAGTTAAAGTGGCATCGCCTTTGCATCTAAGTTCGAGGCGGCGATTTAAGCTTAGTGTTTGATCGACCGACTGAATTTGGACTGTCGCCGGCGACCAGCTGGCAGCGGGTCGATGTCGTTGAGGGTGAGCGAATGACCGGTACAAAGATGGCGCACTCCACAGTGATTCCCTGGAAGGGCGCCAAGCCGAGGGACACGAAGGCCACGATGACTGTCGGAGACAGTTTTTCCAAAAGCGTGCGGTTCGATGCCAATAGCATCGCCTCATTTGCGCTTTTGACCGGCGATACCAACCCTCTTCATCACGACGCGGTCTATGCCCGGCAAAGCAGGTTTGGCGGAATTATCGCGTCCGGCAGCCATGTCACTGCCTTGCTCACCGGAATGGTCGCGGGCCATTTTGCCGATAAGGGCATGAATGTCGGCCTCGATTTTTCGTTTCGCTTCCAGGCCCCGATTCGTCTCGACGATGTCATACAGATGCGCTGGACCATGACAGGCCGGATGCCGAAAATGTCGCTCAAGGGCGATATCGTCACTTTGGAGGGCGAGGCTGTTCGCTCAGATGGGATCGTCGCCGTATCAAGCACAGCGCACGTCCTTCTGCTCGGCTCCTGACGCACTTCTAAGGCGTCTAACGCCATCGGAAATCTTCATCGATCATATTTGATGGCCGTGGCCATCTGATCGCCTTGCATTCCTGCCACCCTGGTCGGTATCGTCGCGCGACGGCCCGAAATCGAGATTCGCTCAAGAATCGGCGTTCGGGCTCCATGGTCGCGCGCCAGGCCGCGTGCACCGCCGGGGAGTGACATAGCCATGAATCGCATCGTTTCAGCCATAATGTTTGCAGCGCTCGCGCTTTGCACTGCGCCGAAAGCCTTCGCGGCTGACGCGCCTGCCGATCCGCGCATGGCAGAACATGCGCTGGGCAACCCGAAGGCCCCGGTGCGGATCGACGAATATTATTCTCTGGATTGTCCGCACTGTGCGGCCTTCGTGGTCGAAACCCTGCCGCAGCTTACATCAGACTTTATCGACAAGGGTAAGGTCTACCTCGTCTTGCATGATTTCCCGCTGCACGAGATGGCGCTTCGGGCCACAATGTTGGCGCGTTGCGCCCCGCCGGAGCGCTTCTTTCCAATGGTCGATACGCTGTTCCACGTTCAACGCGGCTGGCTTCTTCAGACCGAGGGGGCATCGATGGACGCCCTGAAGCAGCAGGCGAAGTTCGCCGGGCTGACCGACAGCCAGATAGACAGTTGCCTGAACGACAGGGGTCTTGAGGATGCAATTCTTGCGGAACGGCTCGACGCTGAAAAATCCGTGCAGATCGAGGCAACCCCAACCTTCATCTTCAACCAGAACAATTCGGATCGGATCGTTTCTGCTGCGCCGTTCGATACGTTTAAAGACAAGATCAACTCGCTGCTGAAATAGCCGCAACAGATTGCGGCAAGGTCCCCACGTGCAATTCACGCGTCTTCGCCTCGCGGGCTTCAAATCTTTCGTAGATCCGATCGATCTCGAAATAGCCCCGGGCATGACCGGAATCGTCGGGCCCAACGGCTGCGGCAAGTCAAATCTTGTCGAGGCCCTACGCTGGGTCATGGGCGAGACCTCGGCCCGGCGCATGCGCGGCGGCGATATGGAAGACGTCATTTTCGGCGGAACCACGACCCGGCCCGCACGCAATATCGCCGAAGTCACGCTGGTTGCCCTTGACGAGGACGGCTCGCTTCCAGCCGGCGTGACACGCCTGTCAGGCCCGGGCGAGTTCGAGATCGCTCGACGGATCGAGCGTGGCCAGGGGTCGGACTATCGGGTCAGCGGCCGGCCGGCACGGGCGCGCGATGTCCAGACTTTATTCGCCGACGCCGCCAGTGGTTCGTCGTCACCCGCATTGGTCAGCCAAGGGCGGGTATCGGGCCTGATCAACGCCAAGCCGACAGAACGCCGTCAGGTGCTGGAAGACGCCGCAGGCATTTCCGGGCTGCACGCGCGGCGGCACGAGGCCGAACTCAAGCTGCGGGCGGCCGAAACCAATCTAGAACGGTTGGACGATGTTCTGGGCACGATGCAGACTCAGCTGGCGGGGCTGAAAAAGCAGGCACGCCAGGCAATCCGCTACCGGGAGCTCAGCGAAGAGATCAGGCGGGCCGACGCCATGCTGCTCGCTCTGCGCTGGCAGACGTTACTGAGCCGCGCAAGCGACACGCGAAATCATTTTACACAGGCCGATAATGCCGTCCGTGAGGCAATGCTGGACGTGGCACAGGCGACGACACGCAATTCCGAGTGCGCCGCGGCCATGCCGCCGTTGCGCAAGGAAGAGGCGGCCCTGGCGCATGCCTATTCGACCGTTATAGCCAGACGGGACACGTTGATCGCCGAGGAACGCCAGCTTGCCGCGGCGGTGGCCGAAGCAGACCAACAGGCCCGCCAACTGGCGGCGGATCATGCCCACGAAAACCGCCAGCAGTCCGAGGCCCAATCCGTGGAGGCAAGGCTGGCAGCGGAAGCCGAAAGCCTGGCCGATCAGGCAAAGGGCCATCCTGCGCGGCGAGACGCGGCGCAGAGTGACCTGGCACAGGCGCGCGCGAAGGTTTCCGAATTCGACGCCGCGCTCGCCAAACTGACTGAAAGCGTTGCCACCGCCGAGGCCGAATCTGCATCGCTCGGTCGACAAAAACGCGATCTGGAGCAGCGACTGGCGACCTTGGAACGCCGCATCGCCGACGAAAAGCGCAGGCTCGATTCCTTGCCGGCAGACCAGGCCGATGCAGATGCGATCGCCAATGCCGCTGCGGCGCAGGCACTCGCCGAAAAATCCGCGGCCGCAGCGCGGGAAAATCTGACACTCGCCGAAAAGCGCCGCTTCGACTCCGAGGGCGCAGTCGCGACAGCACGCACTGCAGAGCGTCAGGCGTCAGGTGAGGCAACCCGCCTTGCCGCCGAGCAAAAGGCGCTTGCGGGTCTGCTGAAAAGCACGTCGGCCGGGAACTTTCCTCCGGTGCTTGACCAGATGCGCGTCGCGCGGGGCTATGAAACCGCCCTCGCAGTTGCGCTGGCGGACGGGCTGGAGGCTGCTCTCGATCCGGATGCGCCGACCCATTGGCGCGGCGAAGCGCCGACTGGAACGGACGCGGCTCAATTCCCGCCGGATATCGAGCCGCTTGCTCCTAGAATTACCGCACCGAAGGCGCTGTCCTGGGCCTTGGCCCATATCGGGCTGGTCAAGGATGATGCAACCGGCGACCGGCTGGCAGCCACTCTAAAGCCGGGACAGATATTGGTTACACGCCAGGGGGCATTGTGGCGCTGGGACGGTCTGGTTCGGCGGCCCGGTGCGGTATCGCCGGCCGCAGCACGCCTCGAACAGCGCAACCGGCTTGAGCAGGTCGAACGCGAATTCGCCGAGGCCGATCAGGCGTCGAAGGCCGCGAGCGGAAATCTTTCGGCCGCGGAAGCGGCTTTGGCTTCAGCTTCCGCGGCCGAGAAAGACGCTCGTGGCGCGGTCATGGCCGTGACGGCGGCGCTCGAACGCGCGCGCGGCGATCACGCCCAACGTAAACGCGAAGCCGAATCGCGCGCCGTGACGCGCCAGGCGCTTGCCGGGTCGCTCGGCCTGGCTGAGACCGACAGGTCCGGTGTCGTGTCAGCGATGGCTGCTTTGACGGAAAATCTCAAATTACTGCCTGACTCGGCGGACGCGCGCCGCGAGTTGGAGGTTCTAAGGGCCAATCTCTCGTCAGAGCGCAACCGCCTTGGCCTGTGTCTGGCCGCGGTTGAACAGCTTGGGCGCGAAGATTCGGCGCGCAATACGCGTTTGGCCACGATCGCCGGAGAACGGCAGGAATGGCGGGATCGCGCCGGTCGGGCATCGGTGCGCGTGGCCGAACTCGGGCAACGTGAATCAGTATTGAGTACAGCACGCGCACGTTTGGCCGAGGAGCCGGCCCGCCTTGCGACCGCGCGCGAGAAAATCCTGTCCGAGTTGGAGATCGCCGAAAAGGCGCGTGCCCAAGCGTCTGACCGTGTCGTGGCCGGAGAAGCGGCCCAGCAGGCGAGCGAACGTGCATTACGCCTCGCCGAATCCGGCCTTGCCGATATGCGCGAGGCGCGTGTGCGGGCCGAGGCCGCAGTCGCAGCGGTGATTGAAGAAATGGAACAGCTGAAACAGCGTGCCGTCGAGAGGCTGGGCGATGTGGCGCCGGCAAGCATCGATTTGACCATGCTGGCGGGGCTCGCCGGATTGGCGCCGGACAAACTGCCTGAGCCTGCCTCGGCAGAGGCGCGCCATGCCAAACTGACCCGGGATCGCGACTCGATCGGTCCGGTCAACCTGCGCGCCGAAATGGAAGTCGCCGAGCTGGACGGCGAAATTACCCGCATGACGAGCGAGCGAGACGACCTTATCGCCGCCATCGCCAGGCTGCGGCAAGCTGTCCATGGTCTGAACCGCGAGGCGCGGGAAAGACTGCTTGCGTCGTTCGGCACCATCGATGCGCATTTCCGCCGACTGTTCGAAAGATTGTTCGGCGGCGGTTCGGCGGAACTGAGACTGACCGAGGCCGACGACCCGTTAGACGCCGGGCTCGAAATCCTCGCCAGCCCGCCCGGAAAAAAACTTCAGCAATTGTCTTTGCTATCGGGCGGTGAACAGGCCCTGACGGCTATCGCGCTGATTTTCGCCATGTTTTTGACCAACCCGTCGCCGGTTTGCGTTCTCGACGAGGTCGATGCGCCGCTGGACGATGCCAATGTCGATCGTTTTTGCGCCCTGGTGCAGGAGATCGCGCGGGATGTCGGCACGCGATTCCTGATCATTACGCACCATCGTTTGACCATGGCGCGGATGGATCGCCTCTATGGTGTTACAATGGCGGAGCGCGGCATTTCGCAACTGGTATCGGTCGATTTGCGCCGCGCAGACGCCCTTACGGCCGCATAGCGACACCGGAATGACCCCCAAATCCGGGAAACCGGCTTGACAGGAATTGATGCCGCTCATACGGTCGCGCCGCTTTCAGCGCCGAGGGGTGCTGAGGGTTTTTTGGCTGCGCTTTCAAGAAAGATGCGCCGATGAACCCGAACGACCTCGAGAATCGAATCGCTCAGGCTCGCGCCAGGGCTGATCGCCATGGTCCGGCATCTTCGGATGGCGGCGCGGACCCGGGGATCGAGAGTGCGATGAGTTTCGGATTGCGCGCCGGAGCGCAGTTCGTATCGGCAGTTCTGCTGGGCGGAGGACTTGGGTGGGCGATCGATCGCTGGCTCGGGACCAA
Organism: Rhodospirillales bacterium; assembly: GCA_003165335.1. GTDB lineage: Bacteria > Pseudomonadota > Alphaproteobacteria > BOG-932 > Roseiterribacteraceae > BOG-932. The sequence continues at coordinate 125,969 of PLTD01000127.1, forward strand.
ACCGTTCGGAATGCTGATCCTGATGGTGCTGATGTTTATCGCCGCCATGGCGAATGTCTGGCGGACGATGAGCAAAGCGGTGGATATTGCGACGGAAACGGCGTTGTCGGCTGAAAAGTCGGCGGCCGCCGCAGATAGGGTTACGGATAAGGTCAATGGAAAATCCTCTTAAGCAGTTCGCTATTCACACGCTCATTCCGATTCATATCGGCGGGTATGACGTGTCTTTCACCAATTCCTCGCTTTTGATGGTGATCGCCTTCGCGCTGATCGTATTTCTGTTTTTCGTCGGTACGAGCCGCAAATCAGTCGTTCCCGGCCGTCTGCAAAGCGCAGCGGAGATGATTTACGAATTCACGGCCAATATGGTCGAGGACAATGCCGGCCACGGCAGCGCAAAATATGTGCCGTTCGTCATGGCGATCTTCCTGGTCGTCCTCTTCGGCAATATTCTGGGCCTGGTTCCTTACAGCTTCACCTACACCAGCCACATCATCGTCACGATCGCGCTGTCTTTGATGATTTTCCTGGTCGTCGTGGCGCTCAGCCTAAAGAACCACGGTTTTGGCTTCTTCAAGATGTTCTTCCCGTCGGGCGCGCCAATTTTCCTGGCGCCCTTGCTGATCCCGATTGAAGTGCTTTCTTTCGTGTTCCGGCCGATCAGCCTGTCCGTCCGACTTTTCGCCAATATGATGGCCGGGCATGTCATGCTTCAGCTGTTTGCGGGTTTCACCGTCGCACTGGGATTGTTCGGCATTCTGCCGCTCACCTTCGTGATTCTGCTGACGGGCTTTGAAATTCTCGTGGCCTTGCTTCAGGCCTATGTTTTCGCCCTCCTGACCTCGATTTATCTGAAGGACACGCTGGAGGCGCACTAAGCCTCGGCGGTTCCGTTTCCTTTCCCTCCAACCAAACCTAACGAATAACCCTTAAGGATCATCATTATGGATGCAGCTTCCGCAAAACTCATCGGCGCCGGTCTGGCCGTTATCGGTATGGGCGTCGTCGGTATCGGCCTCGGCCTCATCTTCAATGCATGGCTTCACGCGCTCGGCCGCAATCCTTCTGCCGCGCCGGTACTGCGCCAGATGGGCTTCCTGGGCTTCGCTCTGACAGAAGCGCTGGCTCTGTTCGCGTTCGTGCTCGCGATCCTGATCCTTCTCAACGTCCTTTGAGCCAGAAGAGCGGAGCGTCGGTTATGCTCGCTCGTTTACCCTCTATTCGGCTCACTGCAGCCGGACTGATGCTTGCCCTCGTTTCCACGGGGGCGAGCCGGGCCGAGGAGGCGAAGGAGGGCATGCCTCAGCTGGACCCGCATAGTTTTGCGAGCCAGCTGTTCTGGCTGGCCATCTTCTTTGTACTGGTCTTTCTGTTCCTGCGTTTCGTCGGCTTGCCGCGGGTGACCGCGATCATCGATGAGCGTGCGAAGACAATTGGCGGCGATATCGCCTCCGCTGAGCTTTTGCGTGCGCAAGCCGCAGAGGCGGAGAAGACTTACGAGACGACGATGGCGGCCGCTCACGGCAAGGCCCGGCAGCTATTGGCGGAAACGCATGAGCAGAATTCTGCTGCTTTGACGGAGAAGACACGGGCAGCGGCGGCCACATTCGACCTTCAGGTCGGTGAGGCCGTGTCGCGTATCGATGTCGCCCGCACCGAGGCGCTCAAAGGCATTCGTGAGGTTGCTCGCGGTCTCGCTGCCGACATCACGATAAAGCTCGCAGGGCATGCACCTGGTGCCGACCGCGTGGCCCTCGCGGTCGATAACGCTGCTGGGCAGGAGAACGCCTGATGGCGCTGTTACACGATCCCGAATTTTGGGTCCTCGTCGGATTCCTGATTTTCTTCGTTCTTCTCGGGCGTACCTTCTGGACGCTTTTGAAGGGCGCCCTGGACGGACGCGCGGCGAAAGTCCGCGAGCACCTCGCCGAAGCAACGGAACTCCGCGCTGAGGCGCAGCGCCTCCTCGATTTGTATCGCAGCAAGCAGGAACGGGCCATTAAGGACGCGGCGGACATTCTGGCGTCGGCTAAGAACGAGGCCGAGCAGATGCGCAAGGAAGGCGAAGAAGAACTCAAGCGCAGCCTCGTCTCGCGTGAGGCCCAGGCAATGGACCGGATCGCGCTCGCCGAACAAAATGCGATCCAGTCGGTCAAGGATCGCGCCGTCGAGATCGCCATTCGTGCAGCCACCGGACTGGTGGCTGAGGCAATCGACAAGGACGGCGCCAACACCCTGGTCGACCGCGCCATCGATGACCTGCCGAAGCGGGTAGCCTGACAGCATCTTATACTGTCGGTTAAGAAAGGGCGGCTCCGGTTTGCGGGCTGCCCTTTTTAAATTCCGCAATTCATCAAACGCGACCTCTCGATGGTTCTCGACCCTACTCGGTCACCTGTTCGCCGTTCGGGCGACCCCGCGAAATCGGAAGCTCGGCTGCTTACGAGTGTCCAAGGCTACCCGGGCTTAGCCTCTTCACTTTTCACTTGAGCGGCTATTGCTTTGGTGCAAGCGCGCCCGACGCCAAGGCCTTCGTGTTTCCAATTGAAGGGACACGAATGTCCCTTTCGCCCGGGCCATCGATATTGAAAACCGACGCGAGTTAATAAGGTCCGCCCGGTTCGTCGACTCACAGGGGCAACCATGCCAATGTTGACGCGATGGCATCTAGTCAAGGCGGCGTGCACAAGAGAGAGACTTCCTCATCGTGGAGCCCGTTCCGGCGGCGCGTCTTTACGGTGCTTTGGACTGCGACGCTCGTTTCGAACATCGGCACCTGGATGTATAACGCCGGCTCCGGCTGGCTGATGACGAGTCTCACGGCTGATCCCCTGATCATTTCCATGGTCCAGGTCGCGACGAGCCTCCCGATGTTCCTGTTCGCGATGCCGGCGGGCGCGCTCACCGATATCGTCGACAGGCGAAAATTCCTGATCTTCGGCGAGGGCGCGACGACGCTCATATCCGCGATATTCGCGGCGCTCGTGTCATTCGACCTTGCATCGCCGGGCGTGCTCTTGCTGTTCATGTTTTTGATCGGCGCGGGGGGGGCTCTGACGGCGCCGGCCTGGCAAGCGATCGTACCTCAACTCGTTCCCGTGGACGATCTGGCGCCCGCGGTGGCCGCCAATAGTGCCGGCGTCAATGTCAGCCGCGCCATAGGACCGGCGCTTGGCGGCATCATTATCGGCGCAGTTGGGATCGCAGCACCATTCTGGCTCAATGCCATCAGCAATCTTGCAACGGTTGGAGCGCTGATCTGGTGGCGTTCCCCGCAGAGGGCCGTCGGCCGCCTGCCGGCTGAGCGATTCGCCGGTGCCATCCGCACGGGTTTTCGCTATGCCAGACATAATCGCCATTTGAGCGCAACGCTGATCCGGGCTCTGGGATTCTTCCCGTTTGCCTGCGCTTACTGGGCTTTGCTCCCACTGGTTGCCCGAAGCCAGATTTCAGGCGGTCCGGCGCTTTACGGCATGCTGGTGGGCGCGATAGGCACTGGCGCGGTGGGTGGCGCCTTCGCCCTTCCCTGGTTGAAGGCCAAGATCGGCGCTGATCGCATGGTACGCGCCGGTACCTTGGGTACGGCGATCACATTGGTATTGTTCGGGCTCGCGCGCGAACCGGTCGCTGCCTTGCTGGCAAGCATTATCGCCGGCGCGTCGTGGATCGCCGTCCTGGCCAGCCTCAATGTCTCGGCACAGGTCGCCCTGCCGGACTGGGTGCGCGGGCGAGGACTCGCTCTGTACTCTGCCGTGATGTTCGCGGCCATGACCTTCGGCAGCGCGGTCTGGGGAGAGGTTGCCGGAATAGCTGGACTGCCTTTGGCGCATTTCATTGCGGCGGCGGGCGCGCTTGCCGCGATTCCGCTGACATGGCGCTGGAAGCTGCAGACCGGTGCGGGCATCGATCTCACTCCATCGATGCATTGGCCCGCTCCGATTGTCACACAGAACGTCGAGAGCGACGAAGGTCCGGTCCTCGTCACCGTGGAATACCGTCTCGCCGCCGATACGGATCGCGAAGTATTCCTCAAGGCAATCGGAAGATTGGGGCGAGAGCGGGGCCGCGATGGCGCTTATGCATGGGGAATCTTCGAGGATATGTCTCATCCGGGGCTGTTCCTGGAAACCTTTTTGGTGGAATCGTGGCTAGAACATTTGCGTCAGCACGAGAGGGTGACAAATGCCGATCGCGTTCTGCAGGAACATGTTCACCGCCTGATCGAAGGGACACCGAATGTCAGGCATTTAATCACAGTCGAGCCCGGCGACGCGTCTTCAAAGGCGACGATGGCTTAACATCTTCCCCCGGCTGAA
>PLTD01000142.1 GCA_003165335.1 Rhodospirillales bacterium
CCCGATCAGGACGCGTTCGAGCGCAAGCTGCTGGCGATCCGCAAGCAGACCCAGAACCCGCTTAAGGCACTGGCCGAAAAGCACGGGCTGCCGGGCATCAGCCAGCTTTACATGCCGAGCTTTTCGACGCGCACGATCGTCTACAAGGGGCTGTTGCTGGCAACGCAAGTCGGCAGCTTCTATGACGATTTGCGCAACCCCGACGCCGTTTCGGCGCTGGGCCTGGTTCACCAGCGCTTTTCGACCAACACTTTCCCCTCGTGGGAATTGGCGCACCCATTCCGCTTCTTGGCCCACAACGGCGAGATCAATACGCTACGCGGCAATATCAATTGGATGATGGCGCGACGTCATTCGATGACATCCAGGGTACTGGGCGACGATCTGGCCAAGCTGTGGCCGCTGATTGGGGACGGCAACTCGGACTCGGCGACGCTGGATAACTGTCTGGAACTGCTGCTTGCGGGCGGCTATTCGCTGCCCCATGCACTAATGATGATGATTCCGGAGGCCTGGTCCGGAAACACGCTTATGCAGGCTGACCGCAAAGCGTTTTACGAATATCACGCGGCATTAATGGAACCGTGGGACGGACCAGCCGCGATCGCCTTTACCGACGGGCGGCATATCGGCGCAACGCTGGACCGCAACGGCTTGCGACCGGCTCGCTTCATCGTCACGAGCGATGACCTGGTTGTCATGGCATCGGAAGCCGGCGTGCTGGAGTTTCCCGAAGAAGACATAGTTCGCAAGTGGCGTCTGGAACCCGGCAAGATGCTGCTGGTCGATCTGGAGCAGGGCCGAATCATTGGTGACAGCGAGCTTAAGGCCGATATTGCGAACGCCCGCCCTTACCAAGCGTGGCTCGACAAAACACAGATCAGGCTGGAAAGTCTGCCCGAAGAAGTGGCACCGATGCCGCCGCCGCATAATGTGCTGCTCGATGCGCAGCAGGCATTTGGGTATACGCAAGAAGACATCAAAGTATTCCTAAAGCCCATGGGCCTGTCGGGCGAGGACGCTTTAGGGTCGATGGGCCGCGATACACCACTGGCCGTATTGTCCAGTCGCCCCAAGCTTTTGTTCGATTATTTCCAGCAGCGCTTTGCTCAGGTCACGAATCCCCCGATCGATTCGATCCGAGAAGAGTTGGTCATGTCGCTGGTTTCGCTGGTCGGCCCGCGCCCGAACCTCTTCGATCTGGACAGCGGCGGAAAGCATATCAGACTTGAGCTCAAACAGCCGATATTGACCAACGTCGACCTGGAGAAAATTCGGCGCATCGAAGACAATTCGGGAGGGGCGTTCCGCGCCTTTTCCTTGTCAATTTGTTACCCCGTCGGTGATGGGGCGAACGGCATGGCCGGAGCAATCGACGCTATTTGCAGGCAAGCAGAAGCTGCGGTTGGCGCAGGTCACAACATCATCATCCTCACCGATCGTCAGGTCGATGCCGATCATATTGCGGTGCCGTCCCTGCTCGCCGTGGCCGCGGTGCACCATCATCTCATCCGTGGTGGCTTGCGCACCGCGGTCGGCCTCGTTGTCGAGACCGGTGAAGCTCGGCAGCTGCATGATTTCTGCCTCCTGGCTGGCTTCGGTGCGGAAGCAATCAACCCTTATGTCGCGTTCGACACACTGTCGGCGCTGCGGCGTGATATTAGTGATCAGATCAGTGAATATGAAATCCACAAGCGCTACGTAAAAGCTGTCTCAAAAGGGATTATGAAGGTTATGTCCAAAATGGGCATTTGCACCTTCCAGTCCTATTGCGGGGCCCAGATTTTCGATGCGGTCGGTCTGTCTTCCGAATTCCTCAATCGCTATTTCACTGGCACCGCCTCACCCGTCGAAGGGGCCGGCATCGAGGACATCGCCGAAGAGACGGTTCGCCGTCATACATTAGCCTATGGCGACGCACCAAATTATCGCGACGCGTTGGATGTCGGCGGCGAACTGGCTTATCGGGTTCACGGTGAGACCCATGTCTGGACCTCAGAAGTCGTAGCGCTACTCCAACATGCGGTGCGCGCGGGCGACTACAACCAGTTTAAGCAATACTCAAAAAAGGTGGGTGAGCAGGGGGACGGACTGGTCTCGCTGCGCGGACTTCTCGATTTCGATTTCGCACCCGCGCCCATTCCAATGGACGAGGTGGAATCTGCAGATTCGATCGCAAAGCGTTTCGCTTCAGGTGCCATGTCCTTCGGATCGATCTCATGGGAAGCGCATACGACTCTTGCCATTGCGCTGAACCGGCTTGGCGGCAAGTCGAACACCGGTGAAGGCGGCGAAGATCCCCAGCGCTACAAGCCGCTGGCAAATGGCGATACGATGCGCTCAGCCATCAAACAGGTTGCATCCGGCAGGTTTGGCGTCAACGCCGAATATCTGGTCAATTCCGACGACATCCAGATCAAGATGGCGCAGGGCGCAAANNATGACATCTATTCGATCGAGGATCTTAAACAGTTGATCCACGATCTGAAGAACGTGAATCCAAAGGCCCGGGTTAGCGTTAAGCTGGTATCGGAAATGGGCGTCGGCACAATTGCCGCCGGCGTTGCTAAGGCCAAAGCCGACCATGTGACAATCGCAGGTTGGGAGGGCGGCACTGGTGCCAGCCCGATCAGTTCAATCCAGCACGCAGGCGAACCATGGGAGATAGGTCTAGCCGAAACCCACCAGACTTTGGTGATAAATGGTCTGCGCAACCGTATTGCGGTTCAGGTTGACGGTGGCGTACGCACCGGCCGCGACGTTGTTATCGGCGCCCTACTTGGTGCAGATGAGTTCGGCTTCGCGACATCAGCATTGATTGCAGCCGGCTGCATAATGATGCGCAAATGCCACCTGAATACCTGTCCGGTCGGCGTGGCGACACAAAACCCTGAGTTGCGTCACCGGTTCGTTGGCAAACCCGAAGACGTGACCAATTTCTTCCTTTTCGTCGCCGAAGAGGTACGCGAAATCATGTCTAAGCTTGGCTTCCGATCGTTCAATGAAATGATCGGCCACAGCGACCGGCTGAAGCAGCGTCGGGTCAATGATCCGAAGATCAAGAATATTGACCTGTCGCGGGTGCTGTACCGCCCTGAAAACAAAACTGGTGGTGCGCTCCATCAGACCGAGACCCAGGATCATGGCCTTGACGAAGCCCTGGACCAACAGTTGATCGCTGCATCGCAGCCGGCAATTGAGCATTTGCAGCCGGTTACGATCGACCTGCCGATCAGCAACGTAAACCGCACCGTCGGTGCCATGCTGTCGGGCGATATAGCCCGGCGTTATGGCGATGAGGGCCTACCCGACGACTCTATCCACGTAAACTTTACCGGCACTGCCGGTCAGAGCTTCGGTGCCTTCCTCGCTCGTGGTGTTACGTTGGAGCTTGAAGGACAAGGGAACGATTATGTCGGCAAAGGCCTGTCAGGTGGCCGGATCATTGTCTACCCAAAGAGCCAAAGCCGGCTTGTCCGCGATGAAAGCGTGATCGTTGGCAATACAGTCCTGTACGGGGGCATTGCCGGAGAATGCTATTTAAGCGGCGTGGCGGGCGAGCGCTTTGCTGTCAGAAACTCGGGGGTCATCGCGGTCGTCGAAGGAGTCGGCAGCCATGGCTGCGAGTATATGACGGGCGGAGTGGTTGTCGTTCTGGGAGCCACTGGTAGCAACTTTGCAGCCGGCATGAGTGGCGGCGTCGCCTATGTTCTTGACGAAAATGGCGTCTTTGCCGACCACTGCAACCAGGCGATGGTCGAGTTGGAACCTGTCGCGGCTGAGGAAGAAGAATTGGAAAGCTTGGAAGACCGAGGCGGCGATCTTGAGGCGCACGGACAAGTGGATATTTTGCACAATATGACCGAGGGCGATGCAAAGCGCCTACGCACGCTTATTGAAAGGCATGTTCAGTACACCGGGAGCCCTCGAGGCCAAGCCATACTTGCAGACTGGGAACGCTATCGCGGGCAATTTGTGAAGGTTATGCCCACGGAATATCGCCGTGCCCTGCAAAACTTGCAGACCCGCTCGCTCGTCTCGGTAGGAGCTTGATCCGTGGGTAAACCTACAGGCTTTCTTGAGTTTCCGCGGCATGACAGGGGTTACGCGCCGGTATCTGAGCGACTGGCTCACTATAAAGAGTTCACAAAACCCCTGCCGGAAGACGAACTCCGCCGGCAAGGTGCGCGGTGTATGGATTGCGGGATTCCCTACTGTCACCAGGGCTGCCCTGTTAACAATATAATCCCGGAATGGAATGATCTGGTCCATAACGGCAGCCACAAGACCGCACTGCATGTGTTACATCAGACAAATAATTTTCCGGATTTTACCGGCAGAATTTGTCCCGCCCCCTGCGAGGCGGCATGTACGCTGAACCTCATCGAAGCTCCGGTAACTATCAAGACGATCGAGCATGCGATCGTGGAGCGCGGATGGGAGGAAGGTTGGATTGAGCCGCAGATCGCAACCCACCGCACGGGGAAACGCGTTGCCGTGATCGGCTCGGGTCCTGCCGGTCTAGCTTGTGCCCAGCAATTGGCGCGCGCCGGGCATGTGGTCGCGGTTTTTGAGAAGGCGGCACGCATAGGCGGTCTGTTGCGCTATGGCATCCCTGACTTCAAACTTGAAAAAACCGTGATCGACCGTCGCATAGCGCAAATGCGCGCCGAAGGTGTCGAATTCCATCCGAACTGCCATGTCGGCGTGAATTTCGAAATCGATCGGCTTTTGAAAGATTTCGATGCCATTGTACTGGCCATTGGCGCGGAAGCGCCGAGACCGCTGCCCGTCCCAGGACACGACCTAAAGGGCGTGCATTTCGCGATGGAATTCCTTCCGCAGCAGAACAAACGCGTGGCGGGAGAACCGGTGGCCGTCAAAGATATATTGGCGACAGATCGCGACGTCCTGGTTATCGGGGGCGGTGATACTGGTTCGGATTGCATCGGAACATCCAACAGGCACAAAGCAAGATCCGTCACCCAGTTGGAGATTCTGGCAGAGCCTCCGGAGCACGAAGACAAGTTGTCGACTTGGCCCTATTGGCCATTGAAGCTAAGGACCTCAAGTTCGCATGAGGAGGGTTGCGAGCGAGACTTTGCCGTGGCGACCAAAGGGTTCACAGGCCAAAATGGCCATGTAACCGGACTCGACGCAGTTCGCGTCGCCTGGGGCACCGGACCGGATGGCAGGATGACGATGCAAGAAATTGCTGGGAGCGAATTCCACATAAAAGCAGATCTAGTGCTTCTAGCGATGGGCTTTTTGCATCCAGTTCAAACTGGCTTGTTGGAAAAGTTGAGCATTGCCTTGGACGGGCGCGGCAATGTCAAGGCGACCGATGCCGATTACGCGACCTCGCAGCCCAAGATTTTCACCGCCGGCGATGCGCGGCGCGGCCAGTCTCTGGTCGTCTGGGCCATCCGTGAGGGCCGCCAATGTGCGCGCGCAGTTGACGAATTCCTAATGGGCAAATCGGAGTTGCCACGGTAAACCCGACCCTCTCGATAAGAAGGTCGGGTAGAATCCGGGATTAGGGCGCCTTATCGAATATCTCGTCGAATGCGACTTCCGGGCCGCCGAGCTTTTGCTGGGCCCAAGCATGGCAGATCAACTTCTTGCCGTTGTTCCTAAGCTCGAAAATGCTGTTCTCGCGGACAAAGCCGGTTCCGTCGTGTCGCACCGCCCGATATTCGGTGGCGTTGATATGGTTGAACGCCATCGTCTCACCATTGCCGATGTCGTAGGGCTTGCCGTCATAGGCCCCATCATATTTCTGGACGTCGGTCTTACCATTGCTCACGACCGTCTCGACGTAGGTCAGCTTATCGCCGTCATCCTTGGAGACCACCAAGTCGTTATCGGTGACATGGACGCCCTTCGGATAGATCGTCTCTTTCTTATTTAGGTGCCAGGTGCCTTCCCAAGACACAAATTTTGTAGCCGCACCGGCAGGTTGAGCCAGCGAAAATGACGCTGCAATCGCCAGGGATGACACAATAACCATAGTGTTGCGCATAAAATTCCTCCCAGAAATCCATTGTTACGGTCGATAGAGAAAACGACGAATGTCTCATCGATCTTAATCATACGACACCGTATGAATGCGCGCCACTGAGATTTTCAATTGAATATTGAAACCCTCCCTTCCGCTCTCGAAAGGGAGGGTGGCCCCCCTCTTCTTCACCCTCGGCCTCTACTCAATCGGCAAAGCTCTAAAGGTCGGTGCGCGCTGGCCAGTCGCATCCTTCTTCCCTGGGAAGTTTCCATCTAGGCGTATCCGGCGGTTCCCTATGCGGTGATTCCGTCAAGCGTAGTCATATTGTATGCTTTCCGAAGGCCGATAATTCCTAATGCCAAGATGTGGCTGCTTGGCCTTGCACTATGCCTTCTGATCGATCTGCCGCTTTTCTTGTTTCTTTTGAAAAACTATGCGCTGCACACCCGGCATTTGCCCTTTGAAGGCGCCTTGCCTTTCTCCATTCCGGCCAGACTGCTCTGGGCGACAGGCCGTTGCCCCACGGCTGATTAGATTCATGCCTGAGCGGGCTTTTGGGCGACAACGATCAAAATCTCGCCCTGAGGGCTATTTGCGCGGTCTAGGCGACGAAACAAAGATGCCAAAAGCTGAATCTTCCGCCATCCCTTCCAGGGCCCCTTATATTCACCTTGCGAGGTTACCTTTTCAATTTTGAATCCAGCCTCCAATAGCGCTTTGCGTAGTACCCACAGCGACATCGGCGTGATGTGACCATATTCCATGTAGTCGCGGTCAGTGTACCACTTGGCGGTCGACGAAGTGACATACATTGCCTTTGACAGTGCCGTTTCGAGATTGGGCGTGCTCAGCAGCAGCTTTCCCCCGGGCTTTAAGCAGGCGAAACATTGACGCAGGAACTGCCTCGGATTCTCTAAATGCTCGATAATCTCCGTTGCGGTAACACCGTCATACAAGCGACCGATCGTCTTAGAAAACTCGGTGTTCAAATCGAGGGGCTGAAACGGCACTTTGCCTTTCAACTGGAAGTTCTCCTCGACCATGTCGCAACCGGTCATCTTAAATCCGGCCTCGAGTAACCTTAGACACATAGCGCCTGAGCCCGAGGCGACATCCAGTATCTCGCAGCCGGCAGGAAATTCCGCCAGGGCGATGTTGCCGACCAGGTCATGCAAACCTTCGGCGGCGTGGGCGCGCAAGCCACGATAATTGTAATTATCTTTGTCCTTGCCCTTCGCGGCAGCGGTCTTGTAGAAGGCCACCCGACCTTCGTCGGTCAGTATAGGCGAGTCATTTTCGGTCACGCGCGTTCTCCGCTGGGGACTTTGCCCTCAGAAATAATGTACGAAACCTGACTACCCAGCAAAATACAAAAGAAGGGTATCCACCAAATGATATAATTGTTGTGAGCGTCCGGGCCGGTCAAAATTGCACCGATGACGCACAATATGATTAACCCGCAACGCCGGACCATATTTGTTCGCGTCTTAACGAGATAGATCAAGACCGACAGCAAAAACACGAAATAGATCAACTTGGCCATCATCGGAATAATAGGCGGTAAGCCATACATCCAACTCGTTTCATCCATCGGACGGGTCAATATGAACATGAACACATTTTGTGTGAACTGAGCAGGCCCCCAGATCAGAAACACAAAAGCCGGCACTACGCCGATCAAGCCGCCAATAATATAATGAACCAAATTGCGAGGACGCAGGCAGCACAGAGCGACCAGCAACCCCGGGAAGAGCTTTGACGCAATGGAAAGACCGACAAGCAGGCCTGCGCGGCCCGGTCGAGACTGCGAGATAGCGAGTGCAAAAACTAGCGGTAAGACCGGCGCTAGATCTGTCACTCCATGCTTATAAATGTCTGGCGGCAACACCGGCAGCATCAAATAGGCTGCTAGCGCTAGCAGACCCGCGAACGTACCGGCCATCTGCCTCGCTACCAGCATGACAGCTAGGGCTAATGACGCGTCAAGAACAATATTGGTCAGCCTCAAGCCCGTCTCACCGAAGCCCGATACCAGAGGCGCATAGGCTGCGATCATCATCGGAAGATATTTATATCCCGGAAAAATTGGGTATTCCGGATGTAAATCGATTGGGGCTGCGTAAGGATTCTGCCCGGCAAGAACCGTGTGCACGGCGGCGATCGTAGTCTTCCCGATATCTTCCATGTCCGGCTCGTTTAAATAGCCAAACGCCGAATGCAGTCGGTTTAGGGCAAGTGCCACGCAGATAAAAGCCAGGATGCTTGGCAAACGCTTAATCACCATGATCCTGCGACCGCCAAACAGAGACGCGACAAACGGCGCCACTGCGACTGCCACCGCTTCGACAGTTGTCAAGCGCGATGGACTCACTACTGCAAGAACGGTCAATAACAGTGCCAGTACGACAATGATCCAGACCAGAACTGGTGTTGGTTGCCCCCTCTCGGACTCGGTCCTTTCGATTGACCAAGTGAGGGCCGCAGTCGCAATGGCGACCCCGATCAGAATAAGTGCTTTCAACACTCCGCGAAGATCGAAATCCTGCATCAGAGCTATAGAAATCCACAGCATCCCGAAGAGCAGCAAACTGCACGCGAGGCCTTTTGGTTCGAACCGGCCGGATTGATACGTCCTCATTTTCAGCCCGGCTCAGGTGACTTGGAAGCGCCTGATACGATCCAAAGCCGGTAATAAAACACTACACCGATCATGGCCACGACCATTGCCGCCGCACCAAACTGCGCGGAATAGGTCAAATCAATCGGGCAGTCTCTCCAGGAACTCGCCAAATATTGTGCATAAGCCAAAGCCGAGCCAACCTGAAACAGTAATGCCACCCACCATGCACGCGGGACGAGACATGCAAACAAGAACGCCATCATGTCTGCGGGGAAAAAATAGCGATCATGCATCCGGGGTAAGAGCGAAGGCTTTAGGCCAAGCCACAAGGTCATAGCTATCAGGACTAATAGAGGCGGGAATGGTGGCGCCCGGCGAAGCGGTGTCAGCAGCGCCACGAGACTGGCAAGTGCCGCCACCGCCAATGCCACATAAGTCGCGATAGACCGTTCACTTTGAGACAGAAAACCCTGGAAGAACATATAGATATTGGGCGCATGCGCGGACAACGAGTGCATAAATCCGGTCTGTCCTGCATAGACGGTTAGCAAACTGAACCAACTGCGGCCGGCAAGCGCCGCGGGCAAGATGAGAAGGCCATAGATCAGGGGCGGCAAAATTATGGCGCTTAGCGGCATCGCCCCCGAGAGAAGCAGATAGACCACGAAAGGTGTGAGAAATACTGCCTGCACCTTCAACGACAAGGCAATTGCATACATAAGCATTGCCTGAAACGGACAGTTGCGAATTAAGTAATAAGCAAATGCGAGCAGAAAACTAGTGAAAATGATATCGCATTGCCCCCAAAGCGCACGTGGCTTATCCCGTTGTCCCAT